>MSHL01000055.1 GCA_001941135.1 Ruminococcus sp. Zagget11 | reverse complement strand
CAGACCTATTTTGTGCTTATGCCTCAGTTCCCATATCACTTGTGCTTTTTCTCTTGCCGTACCCTCTCGGCAACCAAGGCATTCAATTTTTTTAGGTAGTCATTTTCCGCACGAAGTCGCTGCATTTCTGCGATGAGGTCTTCCTCCACCTCTTTCTTCAGTTTTGGAGGGCGTCCCGTTGACTTTCGTCCTCTTCTTTCAACATAGAGTCCTTCTTTTCCTTCTTCAAGGTAGATTCGTTCCCAATCGGCGGCTCGTCTGTGCGGCAATTCAAATCTTCTCTCTATTTCTTTGTAGCTCAGTTTTTCCTTTTGCATTGTTTCTACAACCATGATTTTAAATTCTGGTGTATACCTTTTGTTTGGCTTTCCTTTAGGCATAAAAATATCCCCTTTCATTAGACTTTTAATTGGTATATTTATATTATACCACATTGTCTAACAAAAGGGGAGCACTTCAGCTGCGGATAAGGCGCTTTATTATGTAAAGCAGAACGGCAAAAACTCTTATCACTTTTTCAGCGAGCAGCATGAGAAGGACAGCGAACGTGCAAGTAAGCTGGTTGATTTGGAGTATTTGCAGGAGATGATGTCAAGAACCGACTCCCAAAGAGGCGCATATATGATGGATTTTGACAGCTTCCGCCATGTATATAATTTTGTACGCCGTTTTGTTGAGAGAGGGGAGCATAAGGTACAGACAATACTGTTTACGCTGTCTATGAAGGACGGTATATCCGAGGAGGTAACGGAAATTGAAACCGCCGTAGATATGCTGGATCAAGCTATTTTCACCTCATTAAGGCGTGCGGATATATCAACCCGCTATTCCAGCAAGCAGATTATAGTAATACTTTTGGACGTCCGGTCGGAAAGCTGCGATATGATAGCAAACCGTATAATAAACTGCTTTAAGCACCTGTACATAGGCGAAAGGATTATCGTGGAATACGATGTGGCACAGCTCGAAAAGCTTCCCGGCACATGGAAAAGGCGCGAGGAGGACAGTTAAGTTTTGATTGACAAAATGAATATAAGTGGTATAATAGGAGTATAGGCTTGCGGAAAGGATATTGCCCATGGAAAAAGAATATCTGTATGAACAGGAAACAATTATTACAGCGGATAGAGTTACTCCGTCAAAAAACCTCAGTGTGTTTGCAGCGGCGGATTTACTTCAAAATTCCGCCTCACTTCACAGTATTTCTATGGGTATTGACGATGTTACATTAAAAGAGAAATTCGGTCTGTTCTGGGTGGCTGCACATATTGTAATTACCCTGAATAATGTGCGGTGTATGAATGAGCCTGCCCTTGTAAAAACATGGGGTCAGAAGCACCTCACGAATGAAGAGTGAACGACTTTGCAGCATTTCGTGCAAAAACGGAGTAATAGCCGAGGGTCGCTGTGAGTGGGCAATGCTGGATATGAATACTCATCGTCCCGTGCGTTTTCCCGATGAGGTAAAGGCGGACAGGTGGGCTTACGACACGGATGACGTGGATGTTCCGAGATTTGCAAGGATAAAGCCCGACTTCGGCGAGGATGATTTTGTAATGGAGCGCCGAGTTATGTCGGGGGATATCGATATAAGTATGCATACCAACAATGCGGTGTACTGCCGTTTTCTCACAGATATGTTTTCAGCGCAGTTCCTTACGGAAAATCCCGTATCAACCTTTGAGATAGTCTATGCCAAGGAGAGCCGCGAGGGTGATGTGCTGAAATTATACCGAAAATTTACGGACAGCAATACAGCGGAGCTTGGGGCATATAATGAAAGCGGCGAAACCGTTGTGGCGGCAAGAGCTGTATTTAAAAAGCAATAAAAATCAATGTGATGTACGAAAGGAAATAAGTGCTATGCATTTATATGAAGAAACCGTTGAGTCCAAGGTAATGTTTGAGGGAAGAGTTGTGACCGTTTGCAGCGATAAGGCAAGGCTGGAGGACGGTAAAATTGCGGGAAGAGATCTTGTAATACATCCGGGCGGAGTGTGTATAGTACCCCTTACCGATGATAACGAGGTTATTATGGTAAAGCAGTTCCGTTATGCCTTTAAGACGGTTTTACTGGAAGTGCCCGCGGGAAAGCTGGAGCCCGGCGAGGATCCTGCCGAGAGTGGAAAAAGGGAGCTGTCGGAGGAAATAGGTGCTCGGTGCGACAGCTATGATTACTTGGGAGTTTGCTATCCCTCGGTTGCGTATCTTACCGAGAAAATACACATATATTTGGCAAGGGGACTTCACTTTGGAGAAACCCACTACGATGAGGATGAACACATGGATATTGTGCGCATACCTCTTGAAAAGGCATATGAAATGGTTCTCAACAACGAGATACCCGATGCCAAAACACAGATAGCGATTATGAAAACCTATAATATAGTTTTTGACGGAAAAAAATAAACCGTCCGCGCTTCTAAGGAAGCACGAACGGCCATATGTTTTCAATTTAGGTTAAATCAAGCCTGCTGCTTCAGCTTCTGCCTCAGCCTGCATCATTTCAACATGGCGAGTATAGGCGTCGAGTATCTGGCTTTCAATGGAAGCTCTTGCATCGGGAGAAATGGGGTGTACAATATCTCTGAACACGCCGTTTTCGTCCTTGCGGCTAGGCATTGCAACGAAAAGCCTTGCATCACCCTGAACGACCTTAATGTCGTGAATAGCTATCTGCTCATCGATTGTGATGGAGATAACCGCCCTTAACCTACCGTCGGGAATGATTTTCCTGATCTTAATGTCTGTGATTGTCATTGTAAATGTCCTCCTTAAAGCTCCAGACCTTTTGAATATTATGTATGCAATCGGTCCGAAATATTCTTACAGAGAAAACGAATGTCAGTAATACCGTCATACCGCTTTCATCAAGTATAATTATACGGTATTTGTCTTAAACTAATCTTTAATAGAGGTGAAATTTTTGGGTAATTTTATTCAAGATTCTGAGTACGAAATGTTAACGAGCCCACTGACAAATAAAAAGCATATCCATTTTATAGGCATCGGCGGAAGCGGAATGTATCCTTTGGCACAGATTCTGCATACAAAGGAATATTATCTCACAGGCTCGGATAACAACGAAACCGATACACTGCGTGCCGTCCGCAAAATGGGTATACCCGTTTATATGGGGCAGTCTGCCGATAATATAGGCGATGCCGATTTAGTGGTATATTCCGCGGCAATTATGAAGGATAATCCTGAGCTTGTGGCTGCAAGAAGCAGCGGTGCTGACGTGCTTGAAAGAAGCGATATGCTGGGGATAATAACCCGTGAATATGAACACGCCGTATGTGTAAGCGGTACTCACGGAAAAACCACCGTTACGTCTATGATAACCCAGATACTCAAGGGCGGCGGCATAGATATAACCGCATATATCGGCGGTAAGCTTCCCTTAATCGGCGGCAGCGGCTGTGTGGGCAGTACACAGACTATGGTGTGCGAGGCGTGCGAGTTTGTGGACACATTTCTGAAATTATCCCCTGATACCGCTGTGGTGCTGAATGTAGACGAGGATCATTTGGACTATTTCAAGAACCTTGACAATATAATCAAGTCATTTCACCGCTTCTGCGGGCTTGCAAAAAGCAGGGTAATAGCTAACGGCGACGATGAAAATACGAGAAAAGCCTTGGAGGGAATAGACAAGGAAATAATAACCTTTGGCTATAATGAGTCAAACGACTGGTATCCCCTTAATATTGTCCGCAAAAACGGTATGTGTACGGTTTTTGATATTTACCACGAGGGAGAGCTTTTTACCTCGGTTCAGCTTAATATACCCGGAGAGCATAATGTACTGAATACTGTTGCGGCAGCGGCGGCAGCCTATGCAAACGGTGCGGATGCGGAAATGATTGCCAAGGGAATAGGCGATTTTCATGGTGCGAAAAGGCGATTTGAAAAATACGGCGAGGCAGGCGGAATAACCGTTACCGATGACTACGGTCACCACCCTAAGGAGCTTTCCGTCACCCTTAATGCCGCTATGGAAATGGGATATAACCGTGTGTGGGCGGTGTTTCAGCCCTTTACATTTTCAAGGACGGCACTCTTGTTGGATGACTTTGTCAAGGCGCTTTCAATCCCCGATAAATGCGTGATTACCGCAATTATGGGGGGCAGGGAAAATAACGATTATAATATATATGATACAGACCTTGCCTCGAAAATTGACGGTGCGGTATGGTTTCCCGATGAACAGGATCACGATAAAAACTTTGAGCTTTGTGCCGAATATGTCTGTGAAAATGCGGAAAATGGCGATCTTGTGCTGACAATGGGCTGCGGCGATATTAACAAGTGTGCCGTGCTTATACTTGAAAAGCTGTGGAGCAAATACGGAGAGTAAAGAAAATGCATATGAAATCCCCGATTTGAGGGATTTCGTGTGCCTGTCGCAATAACTGTAAGGAGTTTGAGTATGTATGAAAGATATACATAAAAGAGTGTATGATTATATATCCGAACGGCTTAGTGACGGCTACACACCGTCCATAAGGGAAATTTGCAGAGATTTGGGAATAGCGTCCACTTCAACGGCATCACGATACGTTAATACCCTTGTGGAGGAGGGACTGCTTGAAAAAATTGACGGTCAGAACAGAGCGATAAAGCTGGCGGGGAATTTACCCACACGCTTGCCTGTTGTGGGAACGATAGCCGCAGGTCAGCCTATTTATGCTTACGAGGATATACTTGACTATGTATACTTCACTCCACCCGCGGGTGTAAGCAGCGAACAGCTTTTCGGTCTGAAAATCCGCGGCGACAGTATGATAAATGTAGGGATATTTGACGGAGATGTAGTAATAATAGAAAAAACTCCCTATGTAGCTAACGGTGAGATTGCCGCCGTAATGGTGGACGGTGAGGAGGCTACCGTAAAGCGTTTTTACAAAGAAAACGGTCATTATCGTCTGCAGCCGGAAAATGATAATATGGAGCCAATTTATTCCGATGATTGCAGAATTATCGGTCGCGTGGCAGGACTTGTGAGGTATATGTAATGAACGAACCTAACGAAAAGGAATTAAATACGGAAAATAATCCTGATGCATACAATCAGCCGACAGACGACATAAACGGCGGCTATCGGCAAAATAATATCAATCAGAACGGAAGCTTTAACTATTATCCCCAAAACGGTCAGCGGTCGGATAACGGCTATGGGCAAGGTAACATACCTCCTTACGGTTACAGCATGGGGAACGGTTATTATCCGAGCAGCCCCTATGCACCGCAGGCGCGTTTTGACCCTTATGCGGTTTCTTATCAAGAAAAAGCACAGATAAAGAGGAATTATTTCGGTACATTTATGCGTGTACTTATCCATGTTTTGGGAACGAATGCGCTGGGATTTGCTCTTGCTATAATAGCACAGCTTGTATTTGGCTACAGGCTAATGTACAATTCCGATGGAGTTGCCATAGCTGATTGGAAATATTTGCTTTTAGGGTATCTGCCATCAACAATAGCGTGCCTTTGCGTTTTCCTTTACGATAAGGGCAGGTCACATATCAGCATAAAAAGCTATTTTTCGCCCGAAGGCTCAAGATTTACCTCCCTCTGGGGCACAGTGGGCACGGCGTTTCTTTTCTATGTAGCGGGGATTTTTCTTGCGGGAATTGTTTCTTCATTTTTCTATTCCTTTGGTTACAATGTAATTCCCGATAGCTATAGCGTTGATAGTGATTATTCGGCGGCTTCTCTTGCCTGCTCATTTATTCTTGTCGTAGTAATCGGACCCATATGTGAGGAGCTTTTGTACAGGGGAGTTATCCTGCGCAGACTTGCCAATGTAAACACTCGTTTCGGAATAGTCATGTCCGCACTGTTTTTCGGACTGATGCACGGAAATCTGTATCAGGCTGTACTGGGCTTCTGCATAGGACTTGTTTTGGGATATGCGGTGACAAAGACAGGCTCTATTCTCCCCTCAATTCTCGCACATATGGCTATAAACCTTGCGGTGGAAAGCTCGTCCTACGCCTATCTGATATTCGGCGGAAATGAATTAGCCGTGAATACCTACTGGATTGTACTGCTTATTGTCATGGCAGCCGTGGGACTGATTACCCTTATATCGCTTGTTGCCAATAAAAAGATACAGCTTCCTCATGAGAGTGAATATGCCCGCAGACGGGGAGTGCCCATTATGCTTTCCTGCGTGTCCTTTTATGTAGTTTTAATCTATCTTCTTTACGAGGTCTTTTCGATTATGGAAAGAGTAAGTATTTATTAACCTTTCAACGCATACAGAGGTGAATTGCCATGAAAAAAATGTTCTTTTTATATAATCCGCACTCCGGCAAGGGGCAGATAAGCTCTTATCTTGCTGAAATAATAGATATATTCACAAAGGGCGGCTATGATGTAACCGCCCACCCTACACAGTTTAAGGGGGATGCCTGCGAATCGGTGAAGCAGTTTGTGGGAAGCTATGACGTTATTGCCTGCAGCGGCGGCGACGGAACGCTGAATGAGGTCATAATGGGTGTAATGGACGGAGGCTGGCACAAGCCTATCGGGTATATACCTGCAGGAACTATGAACGATTTTTCCTCTAATTTGGGTATATCGAAATATATGCCCGATGCCGCGAGTATAATAGCAAACGGAGTACCGCAATTTGTGGATATAGGCGGTTTTAACAGGGAGTATTTCACCTATGTGGCCGCCTTTGGAGTATTTACAAGTGTAAGCTATGCCACAGATCAGCAGAAGAAGAATGAACTGGGCGTCCTTGCCTATATAATCGAGGCACTGAAAAATATCGATATTGGAACACGTTACAATCTTACCATTGAGTGTAACGGGCAGAAGATAACCGACAGCTTTATATACGGAATGGTGGCAAATTCCTTTTCTATCGGCGGAATAAAGGGACTTGCGGGAAATGATGTGAGCATAAATGACGGTCTGTTTGAGGGGATTTTTATAAAGGCGCCAAAAACTATCGTTGAGCTTAGTAAAACTCTTAACGCTTTAATTAAGCATGAGTTTGATTCGCCCTATTTTTACTATTTCAAGAGCGATAATTTTCACTTCACGGCGGAAACGCCCGTCCCTTGGACAATTGACGGCGAGTATGGCGGAGATGCCATTGAAAACAGTATCAGCGTATACCACAATGCAATAAAATTTATTGCCCGTGAAATTATAGATATGGGTTCGGTCACTGATGAAGCCGCTGAAGAATAATTAAAAGGAAATTTTTTTCATGAACGATAATTATAAATCCCGCTACGAGGAACTGAAAGCAATCCTCGAATACCACAACAAACGCTACTACGATAACGATGACCCTGAAATTGAGGACTATGAGTACGACAGGCTCAAAAAGGAGCTGGAGGGAATCGAAAAGGAACACCCGGAGCTTATTACTCCCGATTCTCCTACCCAGCACGTTGGCGGTCACCCGTCGAGTACCTTTGAAAAGGTAAGCCACACGGTGCAGATGGCGAGCTTGCAGGACGTTTTCTCCAAGGCGGAGGTATCGGACTTTATCAATAAGTGTAATGAAAGTCTGGGGCGACAGCAAGCCGCTGCTTTTTCCGTTGAACCCAAAATTGACGGCTTGTCCGTGTCCTTGGAGTATGTAGACGGTATTTTCACAAGAGGGTCAACAAGAGGAGATGGCTTTGTAGGGGAGGACGTTACCGAAAATCTCAAAACTATTAAGTCTATTCCCAAAAAGCTGAAAACAGCCGTGCCTTACCTTGAAGTAAGGGGCGAGGTGTATATGCCTGTGGAGTCCTTTGAACGACTGGTGGAAAGGCAGGAGATGAACGGCGAAAAGCCTGCAAAGAATCCCCGTAATGCGGCGGCAGGCTCTCTCAGACAAAAGGATTCAAGGATAACCGCCGAAAGGCAGCTGGATATTTTTATCTTCAACGTGCAGCAGGCGGAGGGAATTGAATTTACCTCCCATGTAGAGTCGTTGGAATGGCTGAAAAATCAAGGCTTTCCCGTTATAGACGGATATGAGCTGCTTGCCGACAGCGAGGACATCGGGGATAAAATCGACAGGATAGGCAACTCACGGGGTGGGCTTGCCTATGACATTGACGGTGCTGTGGTAAAGCTGGATAATTTATCCGATCGTATTACCCTCGGCGCAACGGCAAAAGTTCCCAAGTGGGCGATAGCCTATAAATATCCTCCCGAGGAAAAGGAAACAACCCTTTTAAGTATTGAGGTGAATGTGGGCAGAACAGGTGCAGTAACGCCTGTTGCCGTATTTGAAACCATCAGGCTTGCGGGAACGGATGTTAGCAGAGCTGTTCTCCATAATCAGGAATTTATTTCCGAAAAGGATATTCGTGTGGGCGACAGGATTGTCGTGCGAAAGGCAGGGGAAATTATCCCGGAGGTACTCCGTTCCGTTTCCCATAAGGAAAATTCGCAGCCCTTTGTTCTGCCCGAATATTGTCCCGTATGCGGAGCGGCAACGGTACGCTATGAGGACGAGGCGGTGCTTAGGTGTCCCAATGCGGAATGTCCCGCACAGATTGAGCGGAGTATCATACACTTTGCCTCAAAGGGTGCAATGGGAATAGACGGTCTTGGACCTGCAATTGTAAAGCAGCTTATTGATAAAAAGCTGATTTTCAACGTTTCCGACATATACCGTCTGCGTGCCGAGCAGCTTTCTGCGCTGGAGCGTTTCGGAGAGAAATCCGCCGAGAACCTTGTACAGGCGATAGAAGCCTCAAAACCCGCACCTCTTGACAGGGTGATATATGCACTGGGAATAAGAAATATAGGCGCAGGGGCGGCAAAGCTCCTTTGCGAGGAATTTGGCGATATTGACTCGATAATGAACGCCACTGCCGAGCAGCTTTCACAAATAGACGGTTTTGGCGGTGTAATGAGTGAAAACGTAGCCAAAGCCTTTTCGGAAAAGCATTTCAGACACCTTGTAGAGGAGCTGAAAGGCGTTGGAGTTAAAATGGAGTACGAAAGGCAGGAAAAGGGTGATAATCGCTTTTCGGGGCTTACATTCGTCCTAACGGGAACGCTCCCCACGCTTAAACGAGATCAGGCGAAGGCTATTATAGAAAGCCTTGGAGGTAAGGTTTCAGGCTCTGTTTCCAAGAAAACCAGCTATGTACTGGCAGGCGAGGAGGCAGGGAGTAAGCTCACAAAGGCGCAGGAGCTGGGGATTGCAATTATTTCCGAGGAAGAATTTTTAGGTATGACTAAATAAGTATTCACAGCGAATATTTTGTGATAATTAACAAAAAAGACTTGACAAGTAACCGATTACAATGTAGAATATAATAAAGTGTATTAAGGAAGTGCTGATTAGTGCGTCAGCAATCGTTTCCAACCCTCGAAAAGCCCTTACTGAGAGGGTTGAGAAACGATTTAATCAGCGATTCCTTAAGTGCCCTTTATTCCTATAAAGGCACATACATATAACAAATTATTTCCAGCGGAGGTATAATGAAATGAGCGAATTTTTCCCAAACATAGGCAAAATCCCTTATGAGGGTAAAAACAGCACCAATCCCCTTTCCTTTAAGTACTATAATCCCGACGAGGTTGTAAACGGCAAGACTATGCGTGAGCAGCTTAAGTTTGCCCTTTCCTGGTGGCACACCATGGGCGGTGACGGCACAGATATGTTCGGCTGCGGCACTACCGATAAGACATGGGGCAAGACCTCACCGGAGGAGAGAGCAATTGCAAAATGCGATGCTGCATTTGAAATAATGGATAAGCTGTCCATAGATTACTACTGCTTCCACGACCGTGACCTTTCTCCCGAATACGGCTCTCTTGCCGAGTCCAACGCAAAGTTTGATGTTGTTACCGATTATCTCAAGGAAAAGCAGGCGGCTACAGGCAAAAAGCTTCTCTGGGGTACGGCGAAGTGCTTTGACCACCCTCGTTATATGCACGGTGCGGGAACATCTCCCTCCGCTGATGTATATTGCTACGCTGTTGCACAGATCAAGAAAGCTGTTGAGGCTACCGTAAAGCTTGGCGGCAACGGTTACGTTTTCTGGGGCGGCAGAGAGGGCTATGAAACTCTCCTTAACACCAATATGTCACTGGAGCTTGACAATATGGCTCGTCTTATGCATATGATAGTTGACTATGCGCGTTCTATCGGATTTAAGGGCGATTTCTACATTGAGCCGAAGCCAAAGGAGCCTACCAAGCACCAGTATGATTTCGATACCGCAACGGTTATCGGTTTCCTCCGCAAGTACGGTCTTGACAAGGACTTCAAGATGAATATCGAGGCAAACCATGCAACACTTGCTATGCATACTTTCCAGCATGAGCTGCGTGTGGCAAGGGATAACGGTGTGTTCGGTTCTATCGATGCAAACCAAGGCGATACTCTCCTGGGCTGGGATACCGACCAGTTCCCCACAAACGTTTACGACTGCGCACTTTGTATGTACGAGGTTCTTAAGGCAGGCGGATTTACCAACGGTGGTCTGAACTTTGACGCAAAGGCAAGGAGAGGCTCGTTTACTCCCGAGGATATTTTCCACAGCTATATTGCCGGAATGGATTCCTTTGCTCTGGGTCTTAAGATTGCGGACAAGATGATTTCCGACGGCAGAATTGACAGCTTTGTGGCTGACAGATATTCCTCCTGGACAACAGGCATAGGTGCGGATATTATTGCAGGCAAGGCTGATATTGCGGCTATCGAGAAGTATGCCCTTGAAAAGGGTGAGGTTGTGGATTCGCTTTCCAGCGGCAGACAGGAAATGCTGGAGGCTATACTCAATAACATTATGTTCAGCCTTTAATTATAGGTAATATAATACGATAAAAAATACAAAATCGCTTTTGATAAACCGTCAAAAGCGATTTTGTTAGTTTTAATTAAGCTTTACAAAAAAGCCTAAAACGGCAATCGGCTTTCAGTGGGATGCTTTTGCCATATGGGTAGAAATATTCATAAAGATACGGTATAATAAAGGGAGAAAGACAAATCGGAATTTACTATAGGAGGTATGATTATGAATAATGTAGAACGCAAAAAACAAGGGCTTCCTTATTGTTATGATGATCCGGCTTTGTTAGGAGATCAGCATATTTATCAGAATAAAATGTGTGAGTATAATCTAACTTTGCCAACAGAAACAGAGAAACGACAGAATCTTTTAAAAGAAGTTTTTGCGGAAATAGGTGATGGTTGTACGGTTGAGACGCCATTGAATGCAAACTGGGGATGTAAACATGTTCATCTTGGAAAGGGTGTCTATCTTAATTCTAATGTGACGTTCGTTGACGATGAGCATATTTTTATTGGGGATAACTGTCTGATTGCTCCGAATGTTGTATTCAGCACATCAGGACACCCAATACTGCCCATTTTGAGGGAACATCACTATGTTTATAATTTGCCGATTCATGTGGGGAAGAATGTGTGGATTGGTTCAGGGGCTCAAATTATGCCGGGAATTACAATAGGTGATAATTCTGTAATCGGAGCCGGTAGTGTAGTTACGAACGATATACCTGCGAATGTGGTAGCTTATGGTGTTCCGTGTAAAGTGATTCGTGAGATTGGAGATAAAGACAGGGAATTTTACTATAAGAACAGAAAGCTGGATGTGAAGTGCTCCCCTTTTGTAAATTGACCCCAAAAAGTTAGACAAAGATTTCAAATAGGATTTATGGAAAGCGACTAAGAGTAATCTTGGTCGCTTTTGTTATGCAGCTGAATGTCTGTATTCAACAGGCGACATACCATCCAGTTTTAACTTGATGCGCTTTGTATTGTACCACTCGATATATGCGTGAAGCTCCGAAATGAAGTGTTCTACACCGTCAAATTCCTGCAAATAGAGCAATTCAGTTTTCAGCAAGCCAAAGAAATTTTCTGCACAGGCATTATCAAGGCAGTTTCCTTTGCGTGACATACTCTGCCTAATGCCTTTCTCTTTCAGCATTTTCTGATACTGTTTATGCTGATACTGCCAGCCTTGATCAGAATGAA
>MSHL01000054.1 GCA_001941135.1 Ruminococcus sp. Zagget11 | reverse complement strand
ATGCAATTTACGGGAAATATGTGCCTATGGGCTACAAAAACTTCAAGATTGAGGGCAGAACCGTTCCCGATGTTAATATACTGGAAAATATGGTTTATTACATGGTAAAGCCCGAATACAGAGATGTTACTCGGCTTGAAATGCTGCTGATGCTTACAAAGAACACCAAAAACTTTCAGTAATCACATTTTTTCAAAAGCGTATCGGCTTTGCGCCGATGCGTTTTTTGTTGCCACTGACTGTCATTTATCACGTCTTTGCCCATGTGTTTGTGCAAAATCACTAATAAAGCAGGGGAATTTTTTTCAAAGTCGTTATTTGTTAATAAAAAATAAACCGTTTATTTCATGCAGATTATATTTTATGTGGTATAATTGTCACATGTAAGCTGCGGTCTGTACCGCATTTTAAGGAGGATCGAATAATGGTACTGGAAAAAAGCTCTGTTCCGTTTTTCGGAACAGCGGAACAGAAAAAACGACTGATGGCAGTTATTTCCGAGCATAAGGACGAAAAGGGCGCTTTGATGCCTATTCTCCAAAAGGCACAGGATATTTACGGCTACCTGCCTATCGAGGTTCAGCAGATAATTGCCGACGAAATGGATATTCCCCTGGAAAAGGTTTATGGAGTAGTCACCTTTTACGCACAGTTTTCCACCCACCCCAAGGGCAGATACCGCATTTCCGTCTGTCTTGGCACAGCTTGCTATGTAAAGGGCTCGGGCGATATTTTCAACAGATTGGTTGAAAGGTTGGGAATAAACGGCGGAGAAATTACCCCCGACGGTAAATTTTCTCTGGATGCCTGCCGCTGCATAGGCGCTTGCGGACTCGCCCCCGTTATGACCATTAACGACGACGTTTACGGCAGACTTACCGTGGACGATGTTGACAGAATACTGGATAAGTATAATTGACCCCTGCCACAATATTCAGAAAGGAATACTTGATATGATCAGGACTATTGAACAGCTTAATGCTGTTAAGGAAAAATCAGCGGAAGTGGTCAGCACCCGTGTCAACAAAATTGACCGCGGCTATAAGGATGTGCTTGTCTGCGGCGGTACGGGCTGTACCTCAAGCGGCTCTGCCAAGCTTATAAAAATTCTTGAGGATGAAATTAAAAAGAACGGCATCGAGGAGAAGATAAATATAGTAAAGACAGGCTGCTTCGGCCTTTGCGTATTGGGACCTATTATGATGGTATACCCTGAGGGTACGTTCTATTCAAAGGTTGAAGCGGGACAAATTCCTCAAATTGTGGAATCTCACCTGAAAAACGGCGTTCCCGTAAAGGAATTTCTTTACTCCGAAACGGTAAACGGCGATGAAATAGGCACACTGGATGATACCTCTTTCTACAAAAAGCAGCACCGTGTGGCACTGAGAAACTGCGGTGTTATCAACCCGGAGCATATAGAGGAATATATAGCCCGTGACGGCTATCAGGCTATTTACAAGGTTCTCACCTCAATGACCCCCGATGATGTAATTCAGACACTGCTTGATTCGGGACTGAGAGGAAGAGGCGGCGGTGGATTTCCGACGGGACTTAAATGGAAATTTGCCAAGGCAAGCGTAAATGAGCAGAAATATGTCTGCTGTAATGCTGACGAGGGCGACCCGGGCGCATTTATGGATCGTTCCGTCCTTGAGGGCGACCCCCATGCGGTTATCGAGGCAATGGAAATCGCGGGCTTTGCTATCGGTGCAAATCAAGGCTACATATATGTTCGTGCCGAGTACCCCATTGCCGTTGAACGTCTTGAAATTGCCATAAAGCAGGCGGAAGAAGAGGGATTGCTGGGCGATGATATATTCGGAACGGGATTTAGCTTCCATATCGGTTTAAGACTTGGTGCGGGCGCATTCGTCTGCGGCGAGGAAACTGCGCTTATGACCTCAATCGAGGGCAACAGAGGCGAGCCTCGTCCCCGTCCTCCTTTCCCTGCGGTAAAGGGTCTTTTTGAAAAGCCTACCATACTTAACAACGTTGAAACCTACGCCAACGTCTGTCAGATTATACTCAACGGCGCACAGTGGTTTGCGGGAATGGGTACGGAAAAATCAAAGGGTACAAAGGTATTCGCTCTCGGCGGAAAAATCCGCAACACGGGTCTGGTTGAAGTACCTATGGGGACTACTCTGCGTGAGGTAATAGAGGAAATAGGCGGAGGAATACCCAACGGAAAGAAGTTCAAGGCTGCACAGACAGGCGGTCCTTCGGGCGGCTGTATTCCCCCCGAGCATTTGGACGTTCCCATTGACTATGACAACCTTATTTTCATCGGCTCTATGATGGGTTCGGGTGGTCTTATTGTAATGGACGAGGATAACTGCATGGTGGATATTGCCAAGTTCTTCCTTGACTTTACCGTAGATGAATCCTGCGGAAAATGTACCGCCTGCCGCATAGGCACAAAGCGTCTTTACGAAATCCTCACGAAAATTACCGAGGGTAAGGGTACTTTGGAGGATTTGGATAAATTAGAGGAGCTGTGCTACTATATCAAGGAAAACGCCCTCTGCGGTCTTGGACAGACTGCGCCTAACCCTGTTCTTTCCACACTGCGTTACTTTAGGGATGAGTATATCGCCCATGTAGTGGATAAACGCTGTCCCGCAGGAGTGTGCAAGGAGCTGCTTACAATCAGAATTTTACCCGAAAAATGCAAGGGCTGTTCTCTCTGCTCCAGAAAATGTCCTGTCAACGCTATCAGCGGGAAAATCGGAAGTCCCTATGTTGTTGACCACAGCAAATGCCTGAAATGCGGCGTATGTATGGCTAACTGTAAATTCAACGCCATTGTTATGGATTGAGGAAAGGAGTTAAATCATGGTAAATATTAAAATAAACGGTATTGCCTGTTCCGCTCCCGAAGGCTCTACCATACTTGAAGCGGCAAGACTTGTGGGAATAAGAATACCTACTCTATGCTACCTTAAGGATATTAACGCTATCGGCGCTTGCCGTATCTGCGTTGTAGAGGTTAAGGGCGCAAGAAGTCTTGTGGCGGCGTGTGTATATCCCATCAGCGAGGGAATGGAAATTCAGACAAATACCCCTAAAATTGTCAAAAGCCGCAGAACCACACTGGAGCTTGTCCTTTCCAATCACAGAAAGGACTGCCTTTCCTGCGTAAGGAGCGGAAGCTGCGAATTACAGGCGCTTTGCAACGAATACGGTGTAAACGAGTATGCCTATGAGGGCGAGAACCCCGTAATTGTGGTGGACGACAGCTCACTGCATATGGTTCGGGATAACAGTAAATGTATACTCTGCCGCCGCTGTACCGCTGTCTGCGCAAAAACACAGGTAATCGGCGTAATAGGCGCAAACGACAGAGGCTTTGCCACACAGATAGGCTCCGCCTTTGATATGCCACTTTCCGAAACCGCCTGTGTGTCCTGCGGGCAATGTACTGCGGTCTGTCCTACAGGCGCACTCACCGAAAAGGACGATACACAAAAGGTTCTCGATGCTATTGCTGATCCCGACAAATTTGTGGTTGTCCAAGCCGCACCCGCTGTTCGTGCCTCCTTGGGCGAGGCATTCGGCTATCCTATCGGCACAAATGTCGAGGGTAAGATGATAGCTGCGCTGCGCCGTCTTGGATTCGATAAGGTATTCGATACCAATTTCTCCGCCGACCTTACTATTATGGAGGAATCGGCTGAATTCCTTGACAGAATGAATAACGGCGGTGTACTCCCCATGATAACCTCCTGCTCACCCGGCTGGATAAGGTATTGCGAGAACTATTTCCCCGAATTTATTCCCAATCTGTCCACCTGTAAGTCGCCGCAGCAGATGTTCGGCGCAATAGTCAAAACCTACTATGCGCAAAAGCTCGGTAAAAAGCCCGAGGATATAGTAAGCGTTTCCGTTATGCCATGTACCGCAAAGAAATTCGAGATAAACCGTGAGGACGAAAATGCCGCAGGTGTACCCGACCTGGATATTTCCATTACCACAAGAGAGCTTGCGCGGCTTATTAAGAAATCCGGCATAATGTTCACGGATCTGCCCGATGAGGTTTGCGACAGTCCTCTGGGAACAGGTTCGGGAGCAGGTGTAATTTTCGGCGCAACAGGCGGTGTTATGGAGGCTGCGCTGCGTACAGCCGTATGGACTCTCACAGGAAAACCCGACAGCACACCTATTGAATTTACCGAGGTTCGCGGCACGGAGGGACTGAAAGAGGCTACATACAATGTTGCGGGAACAGAGGTTAAGGTTGCGGTTGTCAGCGGTCTTGCTCAGGCTAAAAAGCTCCTTAAAAGGATAAAATCAGGCGAGGCGAATTATCAATTCATCGAGATTATGGGCTGTCCGGGCGGCTGTGTAAACGGCGGCGGTCAGATTATACAGCCTGCATATGTGCGTAACTTCATGGATATCGGCAAGGAACGTGCAAAGGTTCTGTACGGTATCGATAAAGCCAATGCTCTGCGCTTCTCCCATGAAAATCCCGATGTTAAAGCTCTTTATGATGAATTTTTAGGCGAACCGAACAGCCACAAGGCTCATGAGGTTCTCCACACAAGCTACAAAGCGCAAAAGCTTTACAAATAACCAAACGGAATAAGACGGGAATTTTTGACGAGCAACCATATCAATTTTTTGACACTATAACAAATTCTCCTCAATCGAAACGGATTGGGGAGAATTTTTGTTTTAATTTAAATATTTATTACCGTGTATTCGCTTATTATTTTTAAACCGGTTTTTTCGGCTGATTTTGCGGGTGGAATATTTTGAGCGTAAGCAAAGCATTCAAAATTGTTATATATAAGCCCGCCTGCTACATAAGCAGGGAAATACCGTCATCCTCGGCTATGGGGTAAGGCTTAGCATCGCCCTCCCTGTCGATATTTTTCACCTCAAGGGTAAGGCCATCGTAAATGACAATATAGTATGTGGTCATGGAAACACTGCCGTTAAGCATTTCCCCGATAACCAAGGTGTCCGCACCCTCGTTCACGCCCTTGAAATAAAGTATTTCCTCATTGGAAATATCTTCACAATACTCTATATTATCATTTGCAATGCTGTAGCTGAGATAGCAGTCGTCAATATTTATAGCTATAAGCTGATCCTCATAGTCCTCTGGATTTTGGTAATTACCCCTCTCCGCTGTCATTTCCCGGGGCGACACACCGTTATCGCCCTCGGCATCGGAAAAATCGGTGCTGTCCTCAAAAATCTCACCGGGTTCGATATAAATTTCAATTTCACTGTATTCATTTTCATCGGTCACATCAATCTCATCACTCTCTGCCATTTGGGTTTCTGCGGCGCTTTCGGTTTGCAGACTGATTTCATTATCGGTTTCGGTATCCTCTGTTTCAGCTGCGGTTTCCACAGCGGTAGTCACCATTGTCGTCAGGGCAGTATCTGCATTATCGTTTGTATCGGATTCCTCCGAGGGAGCGGCGGAGCAGGCGGTCAAACACATTAAGGCAAGGAATATTGCCGTTTTTTTCAGCTTAATATTTTTCATGGAGCAAGTCCCCTTTCGATTAACTTCATATATAATACAACCGAAAAGGATAATTTTATTGCAGAAAATCCTACTTTTTTATGAAAATAGCTGTTGTTCACAAAAAAGTTACATACTATTACAGCACTGTGTCCAAAAAACACTTTACAAATTGTACGCAATAGGTTATAATTTACAGTGTGTAGGTTTACAAATAAGGGAGGCATCCGCTAAAAATGAACAGGGATTTTCCACGAATTATCACCCTGCTTAGAAAGGAAAAAGGCATAAGCCAAAAGCAGGCTGCTGCGGATTTGGGTATATCCCAGGCTCTGCTTTCTCACTATGAAAAGGGTATAAGGGAATGCGGCCTTGATTTCCTTGTTAAAGCAGCTGATTACTACCGTGTTTCCTGCGATTATCTTCTCGGAAGGTCAGCCGAGCCTAGGGGAAATGCAGTCGGTGAATTTCCGAAGGCTTCGGAATCCGCAGATAATTCCGACAAATTTACTCATAGGCAGAACTACCTCCTTTCATCACTGAAGCTGATTTTCTCGCTGACGGACAAAATTGGTGACAACAGACTTGACAAGGAAATTTGCAGCTATTTTTCTGCGGCGATTTACCGAATTTTCAGGGTAGTATATTCCGCTAATCCTCGGAATGACAGACGTTTTTTCACCCTCCCTGAAAAGGGTGCGGACGGATTTGCGGCGGCTGCCATGTCCTCCGCTATGGCAAAAGCGGAATGTGAATCTGTTGTAAGCGGTGCGCAAAACCTGACCGTAACAACAAATATGCTTTCGGAGGATTATCCCGAATACTCCCCCGCCCTGCTCAACATGATAAAGGACTGCGAAAACGAGATTTCACAATATTCATCCGACAATATGATATCTGCGTCAGATAAGTAAAATATTTGTGGAGTTGTTTATGAATTTATCCAAAAAGAAATTTGCCTTATTTTCCTTAATTGCCTGTACCGTTATATGCTCCGCTTTTTCCGAAGCTGCTGAGGCTGTTGAAAACAATGTACAGTCTGAAATATCCGTAAGCGCCGAATCGATTGTGGGAGATACGCCATATACCGTGCAGATTTATGTACAGATTGATAACTATGACGATGAGAAAAGCTACATGATTTCAATTGACGGCGGCTCCTCCTGGCGCAGTATGACCGACAGCGAAATACTGTTTCCTCAGCTTATTTCGGGTACATATGAGGTCGTGGTAAAGAACGCTGCCGACAGCTCCGATATTTCCCGCGTTCAAAGCATTAAAACCATAACAAATGTGTCCAAAGAGTCGGCCTATATACAAACGGAAGCTATTCTGCAATACCCCGAATTGCCTACGGGCTGTGAGATAACGTCACTTACCATGGCTCTGCGCTTCTGTGGATATAACGTTACAAAAACGGATCTTGCCGACAATTACCTTGAAAAGGGAGACTACCGCTCCTCCGATTTCAATAAGGTATTTGTGGGAAATCCAAGACAGGATAATGCATACGGCTGCTATAACGAGGTTATAGTACGATGTGCCGAAAATTATCTGTCCTCACTTGCCGAGCCGCAGCATAAGGCTGTCAACCTGACAGGCTGTGATCCCGCCCTGCTTTACCAATGTGTGGCGGACAGCACTCCAGTTGTGGTTTGGGCAACCTCCGATATGTCCGAGCCGAGAGCAGGCAGAACATGGATAGACATTTCAACAGGAAAAACCGTAACATGGATAAGCGGAGAGCATTGCCTGCTGCTTACGGGTTACAGCTATTCGGAGGGAAAGGTCTATTTCAACGATCCCCTTAACGGTGCCGTTTCCTACGATATGACTCTTTTTGAGGAAAGATTCACACAGCTTGGAAAGCAGGCTGTTATAATTACCCCGATAGATTAAATTTAAATTAAATTTGCTCTAAATCTGTTGATTATTATATTATATTGTGATAAAATATATGTTAACGGAGCAGAAAGGGGGATTGAACTGCAAAGTTCATCGGTTAGTCCGATTATTTTACAAAGGAAAGGCAGGTTATATTTCTATGCTGGCACTATGGATAGTTCTGCTTGTACTGACTCTTGTACTTGAGGCGGCAACGTTCTATCTTGTTTCCGTATGGTTTGCCGTGGGTGCTTTGGCTGCCCTTATCGCATATGCGCTGGGTGCCGGTACAACGGTGCAGCTGACGGTTTTCATAGCCGTTTCCGCTGTTCTTGTAATTTTCACAAGACCGATTATCAAAAAAGCATTGCCAAACGGCTACACTCCCACCAACGGTGAGCGTGACATAGGCAGAAAGGCCGTGGTTACGGAAAAAATCGACGCAAATGCAGGCACGGGAAGAGTTAAAATCGGCGATGTTTATTGGGGCGCCCATTCTGCCGACGACACTGTGATTGAAATAGGCGAAACCGTTGTCATTAAAGAAAAAGGCGGTGCTGTTGTCACCGTAGAAAGGGTTTGATTTTATGGAATACATTATAGGCGCGGTAATTATACTTTTATTGATTATATTTTTAAGCGGAATAAAGATTGTTCCGCAGGCACAGGTTTATGTTGTGGAAAGACTGGGTACATTCAAGGCAGCCTTGGAAACGGGTCCTCACTTTATTATCCCTTTCTTTGACAGAGTAGCCCACAGGGTTTCAATCAAGGAGCAGGTTGTTGACTTCAAGCCGCAGCCGGTTATCACCAAGGATAACGTTACAATGCAGATTGATACGGTAGTATTTTTCACCGTAACAGATGCAAAGCTGTTCACCTATGGCATTGAAAGACCTATTTCGGCAATAGAGAACCTTTCCACCACTACGCTTCGTAACATAATCGGTGAGCTGGAGCTGGACGCTACCCTTACATCGAGAGATGTTATCAATGCTAAAATCACTGCCATACTTGACCAAGCTACCGACAGCTGGGGCATTAAGGTAAACAGAGTAGAGCTTAAAAACATTCTCCCTCCGAGAGAAATTCAGGATGCCATGGAAAAGCAGATGAAGGCTGAGCGTGAAAGACGTGAAAAGATCCTCCAGGCAGAGGGTGAAAAAAAATCCGCTATACTTGTGGCAGAGGGTGAAAAGGAATCAAAAATACTTAGAGCCGAGGCTGATAAGCAGGCTGCCATACTCCGTGCGGAGGCTGAAAAGGAGGCTCTTATCCTTCGTTCCAATGCCGTTAAGCAGCAGAAGATACTTGAAGCGGAGGGCGAGGCTGAATCCATCAGAAACGTTCAGCAGGCACTTGCGGAGTCTATTTCAATGCTGAACGAGGCTAATCCTAACAACAGCGTTATTGCTCTCAAAAGCCTTGAAGCGTTCTCTAAGGCGGCGGACGGTCAGGCTACAAAGATTATTATTCCCTCGGAAATACAGAGCCTTGCGGGATTGGCAACATCCGTTACGGAGCTTGCAAAGGGCGCAGAGCTTAAAAAGTAAATTATTGTAAACAGCGCATTTTTAACAAGGCGAGAGCTTTCTCCCGCCTTGTTTTTTATTAATACATATTATCCGATAACAGATATGCATTCACAAACTCCTTTGCCCGATCCTGCTGCGTAAATGAAAAGAACCCGTAATCGTTAATAAATCGGCGGCATATCTCGACTGTTTCCTCATCGGCACCCATATCCACAATCAGCGCCCTTGAACAAAGACTTCCGCTCAAAGCGGAATAGGTGTCCCGCAAAAGCTCCTCAACATTCTGCGTGTCTGCGGAAATAGGGCAGATTATAACGGAGGAATACGTGTTCCTGCATATTCTGCTTAGTATCATGTAGTTTTTCCACGCCTCGGCTGCGGCGCACAGGGTCATTACCGCAAGCATTACTATTATAGCTATATCCATACTAATCCCCCTTTCGGTTACTTATAATATGCCAAATTACGAAAAACTGTTAAAAAACACTTGACAAAAGCAAAAAATCATGTATAATAGTAAGTATGTGCAATTTGAGAATAATTCTTGATTTGGGAAGCGGTGATATAACCTATGAGCGGGTACAATACGGAGCAAAAGAAGCTTATCATTGACTTTTTTTCCGAAAATCCCGAACGCAGCTTTACCATTGACCAGGTTGCCGCCGCGCTGTGTGAAAGAGGCGCGCCTATCGGTAAAAGTACCGTTTACAGGCTTATTCCTCGGCTGACGGAATGTGGTATGCTAAAAAAATTCAGCGAGGTTTCGGGCAGAAAAAATCTATACCAAATTGTTATATGCGAACACCGCTGCGAGCATTTCCATATGAAATGCAAAATATGCGGGAAGCTGTTTCATATGGACTGCGCCATTTCCGCCGCTCTCACGGAAAAGCTTCTTGCGGAATACGGTTTTTCCGCCGACAAGGAAAATACCGTTATTTTCGGTGTTTGTCTTGATTGCCGCTCCCGAGGTGGTGAACAATCCCTATAAAATAAAGGCAGGTATATGTATCTGATGAACAGAAATAAAAGTAATTACACGGCGGCTTTGATTTTAGCTGCCGCCATAGCGCTTACGGGCTGCTCAAATTCGGGCAATGCGAACAGTGAAACCGGTGCAGCGGGTGCGGCTGACGGCAGCGTCGATTCCTTTACGGTGGTATGTACTACATTTTCCCAATACGACTGGGTTAAAAACATAATGGGCGAAAAGGCAGACGAGTCGGAAATTATTTACCTCCTTGATAAGGGTGTGGATATGCACAGCTATCAGGCAAGCGCGTCCGATATACGCACTATCCTAAGCTGCGACCTGTTTCTGTACAACGGCGGCGAATCGGATAACTGGGCGGCGGATATAGCGTCGCAAAATCCCGATTTATATTCTCTTTCGGCAATGTCCTCCTGTCAAGCCGTTGAGGAGGAAATAGTCGAGGGTATGGAGACCGAGGAGAAAGACGGGAAGGAAACGGAATATGACGAGCATATCTGGCTCTCCCTTGAAAATGCACAGCTAATCTGCCGTGGCATTTGTGAAGCACTCTGCGAGCTTGATGAGGATAACGCCGAAATATACAGGGAGAATACGGAAAGCTATTGCAAGTCACTGGGAGAATGCTCCGATAGCTTTGAACAGCTTGCCTCATCCGTTTCAAACCCTACAATTCTTGTGGCGGATCGCTTTCCCTTTAGGTATCTTTTTGATGACTACGGTATAGAATACTATGCGGCTTTTCCCGGCTGCTCCGCCGATTCCGAGGCAAGCTTTGAAACCATAGCATTTCTTTCCTCAAAGACAGACGAGCTGTCGCTTAGCACAATACTTGTGACAAAAAGCAGCGACATGGCAATTGCAAAGACAATCATCGAAAACACAAAAGAAAAAAATCAGACAATAGCGGTTCTCAATTCCATGCAGGCCGTAACTGCCGCTGATATTGAAAGCGGCGCAAGCTATATTGGAATGATGAACGAAAATTTAGCTGTCCTCACCGCAGCGTTGAAAGGGTAATAAATATGGCACAAATCATCTGCCGCAGCCTTACCTTGGGATATGAGTCAACAAAGGTTGCGAAGAATATAAGCTTCTCGGTTCAGCGCGGGGACTACCTGTGCATAATCGGTGAAAACGGTTCGGGAAAAAGCACCCTTGTTAAAGCGCTTTTGGGGCTTAATCCCCCTATTTCCGGTGAAATCGAATTCGGTGACGATTTAAGAAAGAACGAGATAGGCTATCTCCCACAGCAAACGCAGGCACAAAGAGATTTTCCCGCTTCTGTGGAGGAAATAGTCCTTTCGGGCTGCGTCAACCGCAAGGGCTTGCGGCCATTTTATTCCGCTAAAGAAAGAGCAGCCGCAGATGAAGCTATGAAAAGGCTTGATGTACTTTCCCTGAAAAAGCGCTGCTACAGGGAGCTTTCGGGCGGTCAGCAGCAAAGGGTACTGCTCTCAAGGGCACTTTGCGCAACGGACAAGCTGATACTCTTGGATGAGCCTGTTACGGGACTTGACCCAAAGGCTGCGGAGGAGATGTACTCGCTTATAAAAAAGCTTAACGAAAGCGGTACTACGGTCATCATGGTTTCCCATGATATGTCCGCAGCGCTTAAATATTCCTCCCATATACTGCGCATGGGAATGGAATCGGTATTCTTCGGCACTACCTCCGAATATATGAACAGTCCCCACTACCTGAACAGAGGTGATTTGGAATGATAAGCACAATAGCGGATTATCTGCAATACCCCTTTGTGCGCAATGCACTTATTGTGGGCATACTTGTTTCATTCTGCGCCTCGCTTTTGGGAGTAACTCTTGTACTGAAACGATTTTCCTTTATCGGGGACGGACTGTCCCACGCCGCTTTCGGTGCAATGGCTATCGCCGCTGTACTGCGCGTGAACAACAATATGATTGTTGTCATGCCGATAACGGTAATCTGCGCTGTGCTGATACTCCGCACGGGAAACGGCAGGATTAAGGGAGATGCATCGGTTGCAATGCTTTCCGTGGGAGCGCTGGCAATAGGCTATCTGCTATTAAATATGTTCCCCACCTCCACAAATATTTCAGGCGATGTGTGCAGCACGCTGTTCGGCTCCTCGCTGATACTTACCCTAAGCACCGCGGATGTATGGATTAGCGTTATCATGTCAATTGTACTGATAATCACCTTTGTACTCTTCTACAACAAGCTTTTTGCCATCACCTTTGATGAACAGTTCTCCGCGGCAACGGGTATGCGCACGGGACTGTATAATACAATTATTGCGGTAATTACGGCGGTTGTAATAGTTCTTGCAATGAATCTTGCGGGATCGCTGCTTACCTCGGCATTGATTATTTTTCCGGCACTGTCTGCAATGAGAGTGTTTAAAGGCTTCAAAAGCGTGGTAATATGCTCCGCCGCTGTCGGCGTATTCAGCTCAGCTTTGGGAATAATACTGTCAATACTTGCATCCACACCTGTGGGATCAACAATAGTTGCGGTGCAGATTGTGGTGTTTATCGCATTTTCTGCTGTGGGAAAGCTGCTTCAAAGAGGATAATTTATGGAAATAAGAGATAAGCTATTTACTCTATCCGATGAAAAATACAAGGATTTCCACAAAAAGCTAATTCCCACTGTTGCCGTGGACAGGATAATCGGCATACGAACCCCCATACTTCGCAAATACGCAAGGGAAATAGCTGGAACAGCCGAGGCTGACGGCTTTTTGCAAGGACTGCCGCACTATTACTATGACGAAAACAATCTCCATGCATTTCTGATTGAGCAGATAAAGGATTTTGACAGGTCGCTTGCCCTTACAGAAGAATTTCTGCCTTATATCGATAACTGGGCAACCTGCGATTTGTTTTCTCCCCCTATATTTCACAAGTACAAGGAAGAAATGCTCAATAAAATAAAGCTGTGGCTGAAAAGCGGCAGTGTTTACACCGTGCGATTTGGCATTGATATGCTGATGCGCGACTTTTTGGATGATTCATTTGAAATAAACCATTTGGATTTGGTGGCTGACACCTGCTGTGGGGAGTATTACATAAACATGGCTATCGCATGGTATTTCAGCACCGCTCTTGTAAAGCAGTATGATGCCGCACTCCCCTTTTTCACCGAAAGGCGGCTGCCTGTATGGGTTCATAACAAGTCTATCCAAAAGGCAAGGGAAAGCAAACGTGTTTCAAGGGAAATTAAGGATTACCTGAAAACCTTAACTGTATAATGAAAAACGGCTGATGAGGAAATCATCAGCCGTTAATATTGCTATGTAGGGACACCTTACCTTTTACGGGAGGTATCGCGTCTTTTATTATTCATGTTCTTCTTTATATCGTCCATACGCTCATCGGAGGAAGCCTTAAACTTGCTTATCATATCCTCAAAAGCAGCCTCCGGAGTAACGGGAGCCTGATCCTGACTGCGTGAACGCTTTCCCGCACCGCCGCGGTTATCCGTCCTATTTCCCGACTGACGTCCGCCGCTTCTGTTTTGTCTGTCCCCCCTGTCACCCCTGTCGCCACGGTCGCCTCTATCGCCGCCCGAACGATTGCCGTTGTGACGTTTACCGCCGTCACCCTCGGGACGAGGCAAAGCCTTCTTGATTGAAAGGGAAATTTTTCCCTCCTCCGTAACTGCAAGAACCTTTACCTTGACCACCTGACCCTCTGTCAAAAAGTCCTTTACCTCATTGACATAGGATGTGGAAATCTCCGAAATATGAACCATTCCGGTTGTACCCGGCTCTATTTCCACAAAAGCTCCAAACTTGGTAATACCCGTAACCTTACCCTCGTAGATTTTTCCAATTTCCGGCTGCATAAAATAAACCCAAAATCCTTCCTGAATAGTATATCGCTATTTAACTTAGCTCCTTGTTGTATCGTAGAAACGGCGTTCATCGGGATAAGCATAGCCAAGCTCTTCAATGGCAATGCGTTCCATATATGTACGCTCGTCCTCCTCGTTAAGTATGCTTTCATAAGTGGCATTTTCCGCTTCAAGGGCCAGCGCCTGCTCCTCAAGCTCCTCAAGCTCCTGCTTGCGCTCATTGTACTCGATTCTGTCGCTTATAACGGAAACCAATCCCGCGCCCACAATCAGTACCATAACAAGATTTGCTATGAAGTGAAAGCTGCCTCTTTCACGGCGCTTTTTGCGTTTATATTCACGCTTCAGCTTACGCTTAACGCTTGCACGTTCCTGCGCACTTCTGCGTTGTTCACTGCTCACGACACAGCACCTCTTTTCTAAGCCGATTTGAAAAAGAAAAATTAACCCACTTTATCTTATGAATTATACATCATTTAGCCCGTGTTTTGCAAGAGTATTTTCAGCTTTTTTTGTGAAATTCGGATTTTTTGTCACTTTCACCAAAAATAGCCTTGATTTTTCTCCAAAAAGATGAATGATTATTGCCGGCCGCCGCAGACTTTTCAGGGTAATGCTCGCTGTTTTCCACTGTTTTACGCTTTGGAAAAGCCTTTGCAAATAATTCCGCCGCCTTTCCCAAAATACGTGAAAAGCATTTGCTGACAGCGAAATAAATCCTTGAAAACAGCTTACGCATAACGCCGATTATGGCATTCCCCGCAACCGCTATATACAACACCGCGCCGAAAACAGCGCCCGGTATCGTGAAATTCTCAACACTGCCCCTCGCCTTTGTAAGAGCAAGAGCATAGAGGGCAAGCCCACATATAACAAAATAAAGTATATCACATATTGCAGTGGGAATCATTGCGCCAAGGGGCGGAAATACTATACGCAAAGCACGAAAAAAATCAAACAGCACGCCCAAAGCCACGCCCAATGCGACTGAAAGCAGAAAAAGCTCCGCCTGCTCCCTAAGGGTGAAAAAGGTTTCAAGCTCCGTTTCGGCAGCTGCCGCCGCAAATAAGCCGATCATTTAAACAGCCTTCCGAAAAAGCCCAAGGGAGAGGACACGAAGCTGTCGCCGTATATTATAGAGGATATTTCCCCTTCGATAACCATTTCACCGTTTTCCACAGATAAGCCGCATATATGCAAATCCCTGCCCTTTACGGTAATATCTCCCATACAGCTGTAAAGCATAACGGAGTTTTCATTGAACTTATCGGTATCGGTTACTCCTGTAATAACAAGTCTATGCCTGTTTTCAAGGGAAATCATATGGCTTTTTTCGGCAATTTTGTTTTTTCGGTCATAAGCTCTCACCCTTTCACAGAATAATTATATTATCCTGCGGGTGAAAAAATACCGAAAAAGCGGCGAACGCTTCTTTTACCGATCTTCTCTGTCAAGCAAGGCAGCTATTTTCCTTTCCTTGACAATTCTTATATAATCTTGGGGACAAGTAATTTTTTCCTCGGTAACGATCCCGCCGCCGTACCATTTATCGGTGGTGCTGTGGGCATCCGAGCCTGCAGTAACCGGCAAATCATACATCTGCGCGTAAAGCATGGCTCTTTCGTTAAAACGCTTATCGCCGTGTGAAGCGTTTACTGCCTCTATACCGTCAATCTGAAAGGGAAACAGCCGCAAACGGTCTATATACCACGCTTCCCTGAAAGGGTGCGCATGGATAACCATACCCGAACAGCTTTTAACATATTCGATATAATCGGGTATATCCATGCGCATTATTTTTTCGTTTTCCAGCAGCCACTGCTTATCTACGCCATAGGTTAAGAAATCAGCGGCGCCGTTACCGTATTCAATCCCAAAAAAAACGTCCAGACCTATCTTATTGCCCTCCGCCTTTGCCTTTTCATAGGCCAAGCAATAGCGCTCCACTCTTTCAGTCCAAGGAAGATCCTGCGGAACGAAACAGTTTCCGTTAAAAAAATGATCGGTTACGAACACTCCGTCATAATTTTCCGCCTTGTATTTGCGAACCATTTCTTCGGGAGTTGATGATGCACACAGACTGCATTCTGATGTATGCATATGGGTTTCGTACTTAAACACTGTAATTTTCTCCTTTTTTGGGACTTGTAACTGTTTTGTTACTATATTTAGTCTTTTTGTTACTATATTATAGCACAATTTTAATTGACATTTATGTTGGTAAATGTTAAAATTTAAATAAGCAGTCCAAACAGTCCGACGGCAGTGCGCCGTGCGTTGTATACTGCGACAAAATCATTTTTAACGGGAGGCAAAAATAATGAGTACAGAAAAAAATATACTGCGTTCGTTTTTTTGCGTAGTTATTGCCCTCCTGCTTATGCTGACAATGGTAAGCTTCCCTACTTCGGCGGCTTCCCTGTCACTGAGCTATTCGGCAATTTCCCTTACAAAAGGGTATTCAACTACGCTTAAGGTAACCGGTGCAAGTTCAACTGTCACATGGTCATCAGGAGATTCCACTATTGCAAGCGTTTCCTCTGCCGGAAAGGTAGTCGGAAAGAGTGTCGGTTCTACATATATCTATGCCGAGGCTGACAGCGTTACATTGAAGTGCTATGTAAAGGTCGTTGGAGGCAAGCTTTCCGCTTCATCCAAAAATGTTTCCCTTGAAGAGGACGAGGTACAGTATGTTACCATCACCGCAAAGGGCTCTCACGGAATGAAGGTTTCATCGGGCGATAAATCGATAGTCAAAGCATCATGGGTAACCCCTTGGGACGGCGATAATATAAAGCTGAAGCTGACAGGCGTTTCGGCAGGCTCTACAACCGTCAAGGTTTATCTTACCAAATACACCGATGTTTACCTCACAATAAACGTTACCGTTGAGGGAGATAATGACGGTGTGCTTCTGACAAGCGCAAGCAGCAGCTCGGTCACTGTGGGCGGTACGTCCAGTGTTATGGTTTACTCCGATGCGTCCACCTGCACATATACAATGGCTGACACATCTGTTGCCACCGTATCGGCGGGAACATGGAGCAACAACTACTGCACTCTTACCATAAAGGGTGTTAAAGCAGGTACAACAACTCTCACCATTGCCAGAACGGATGACTCGTCCCTTAAAAAGACCGTTTCAGTTACCGTAACCGGCAGTGCAAGCGAATATTACACCGTTGTTAAGACCGCGCCCACAAAGCTTACATCCACTGACCTAATACTCAGATGGACCGATTCAAGCACATCGACAGTGCTGTATATGCTGGTACCGTACAACTATGATACAGCAACGGCTAACACCGCTGTGGCTAAGAATTCAGGTACATATGAATATTACACCGTATATGATGTATCCCCCACAAAGCAGCTTAGCACAGACAGCATTGTATCATTTACAACAACTGTAAGCAGCAAGTCGGTTACAAGATACATTCTCACTCCCGCAACCGCCGATGAGCCCAGTGTTAATACGGCAAAAGCCGCTTATACCGGTACTTATGAATACTGGACGCTCTATAATTCATCGCCCACAAAGCTCACCACCACAGATATTATTATATCTTGGGCGGCTACCTCCAACTACACAACAGTAACAAGATATGTACTGCTGCCCTACGGTTACAGCGAGGATATGCTTGAAGCGCTGATGGACGAGGACGATTCCAGCGGATATTACGGAGTTTCCTTTACCTCACCCACAAAGAAAGCCTCCTCCGATATTATACTTAGCTTCTATGCAACTGTAGACGGTTCTTCAAAGCTTTGCTATGTGCTTGTTCCCTCCGATTACGATGTTGCCAAGTACAACGATGTGGTTGCGGCTTACACAGGCACCTATAGCAGATGGACTATATATACGACACAGCCCACAAAGCTGCTTAGCACAGATATTATCAAGTCTTGGACAAAGATTGTTGACGGAACTACAACCACAAGATACGTCCTCCTGCCCTACGGCTACAGCGAGGATATGTATTCATCCCTCGTTTCATCCGATCTCGCTATATCAACCTCCAGCTATTATGTGGTAAGCACAACATATCCCACTATTACAGCGTCCACTGACACGGTATATATGTTCTATGCCAACGGAAGTGTGAGATATATGCTTCTCCCCGAAAGCTACAGCGTTGTAAAGAGAAACGATGCAGTTCTTGCGGTTACAAGCACATATGAGTATTACACACCCTACTCCTCACAGCCGAGCAAAAAGACGGATACGGATGTTATACTAAAGACATGGGATTCAAGCACAAGCGCATATGTATATATGCTTGTTCCCTCGGGCTACACAAGTGCAAAGGTAACGGCAGGTATGCAGGGTCAGACTGTAGAGGTTTAATACAAGTAATCGTTTATTGACAATAGCTCCTGCGATTTGGGTTTGTCGCAAATCGCGGGAGATTTTTTTATGAGGTGATTTTATATGGACAATAATTATACTCCCTACAATTACGGCGCAGACTCCCCCGAGCCTGCGGAAAATCCCGCTGCGGACAGAGGTACACAGGTGTTTTTGTACAGAAAAAAGCTGAAATCCTGCTGCAATAACGCAAGCGGTATGGCACTTTTATGGCTTGCGCTGAACATAGCTGTTTCCATGGTTTTGGCAATCGCAGCAAGCATTGTGCTTTCTACAAAGGTGATGGTCGCAAACCCGGACTTAGATGCCGCTGAAACAACAGCCTTAGCCCTTGAAGAATATACCGCATTTGCCGCAACACCCATGTTTCTTGCAGTAACCAGCTTAATTGTTGTGTTGTTAGCGGGAATCGGAGCCTTCGCATTTGGAAATTCGGTTGCCAAGAATAAGATAGGCGGCGGATATTTCCTTAAAAGCCGCCTAAGTGCCAAATACGTAGTTTTAGGCGGGTTTGCACTTTTAGGCGTTCAAATGCTTTCTCTGCTTGTTCAGACATTAGTTATGAATCTCACGGGCTATACAGGATACGATGAAAGCCTCACTTCAACGCTGTCTTTCGGTGACGACCTACTAACAAATGTCATAATAGCAGTGTATGTAATAATTGCCGTTCCCATACTTGAGGAGCTTATGTACAGGGGCGCTGCAATGAAGCTGCTTTCCCCTGTAAACAAAACCTTTGCCCTTGTGGCAACCTCACTGCTTTTCGGACTTATGCACACAAACTTCAATCAAATTTTCAACGGAATACTGGTTGGACCGGTATTCGGATATATTGCTCTGAAAAGTGGTTCGATTAAGCCCTCTATTATACTGCATATGGTGTGCAACATTCATGGACTGCTCATTGATGTTCTGGGGCAAAAATTGGGAGATACCGGTATGACCGTATATTGCCTTATAGTCATGGTAATAGGGCTTGTCGGCGGATATTTCCTTGTAAAGTCCTTAGGAGCGCCCTCGGATCAAGACGGATATCCCTACACACCTGAGATTGTCCTTGAGGGCGAAGAAAAGAAAGGTCTTACATGGAAGCTGCTTCTGACCTCACCTACATTTTGGATTTTCGCAGTTATCTGCCTATTGTTCGCTCTAACCGGCATAACACCTTTGGATTCATAATAAATACTAACGGCACAGCAAGTCCTATGATGACCCGCTGTGCCGATTTTCTTTATTCAAATTCACGGAAGATACTCTCCGCACATTCATGGAGGGTTTCCTCACTGTTAATCCTGTCGGAATGGAGCATTACGCCGCCCTGTATATAATCCGGCAAAGACCCGAAATAATCCCTTGCACTCTTGCTTTCATTCAACACTGCCGATAGATTTTTGCTTTGCATATAATTACCGCCTTTTCCGTTTAATAGACACCGCAGCGCGGCATCGTCACAGTAATTATGTGCATGTTTAGCCGATAAATTCCCGTATTTTATCTATATTTTTTTCGGCGGTATCATATCCCATCTGCCAGTAGCGCTCCAACTCGTCCTTATCGCTTTGAAAGCTGTCCAGCTTCTCCGTGGGACGGAAAATAAGCGCCTTTCCCCTCTTTTCAAGCTCCTCGCAGAAATGCACCTGGTCGTTATACAGCTTATGCCGTGCAAGCAGGGGCATTTCCATTGCGGGATACTTGTGCCTGATCGTTTGGCTGATAAAGACATTGCCCTTAGTGCATTTTTTCACGAACCCCTTTGGCTGTGTCAGCAGTATAACATTTTTATTGCAGCCGTCCTTTATTGCCCTTTTAACGCAGATAGGCGATGCTATGCCACCGTCAAAATAAGGCTTGCCGTCAACCTCTATTGCAGGGAAATATCCCGGTATTGCGCAGCTTGCCCTAAGGCAGCCCCATTTGTCATCGCTTGCCAGCCCGTCAAGGTATTCCTCACGACCTGTTTCGGCATTGGTAACGCCGACCACGACCCTGCCCTTATAAGCGTGGTATGCTTCGTAGTCAAAGGGTATAAGCTTGTTTGGTATTTCGTCATAAACAAAATCCAGACCGAAAATACTCCTGCATTTAAGGTAATTTCCTGCGCCCATATAACGCTTGTCACGGCGATAATTTTCCATAATCTCCATATTTCTGCGATACTGTCGGGAAACGTAGGAAACACCGTTGGAAATGCCTGCTGACACACCTATGACGTACTCGAACATAACATCATTTTTCAGCAAGCCGTCCATAAACCCCGCGGAGAATATTCCCCTAAAGGTTCCGCCCTCCAAAACAAGACCTGTCATTTTACATTATCCTTTCAAAAGCACTCAACCTGTAAAAACTCTCAATAGCAGCGTAAAGAGCAGCAAGAAAGTAAAATCGGAAGCCAATGCGCAAAGCACACCGTAAACCACCGCCGAAAGAGTACCCTTTCTTTCGGTTTTTCTTTTCTGCTCGTAAATAAATCCGCTCTTTACGAAGAATATTCCCGATGCCGCAGCATGAACAGCCGCCGCCAATATCACCCAATAGGCCGCATCATAGCGGAAAATAGAGTATGTATACACCACCGCAAGCATACCTATTTCATTTATAATAAGGTGAATAACAGGGCGGATATTTCTCTTGGTAAGCTTTGCAAAGGCAAGATTGAATACAAAGGTCACCACTGCCGCAAGAAGCATAATAAGGATATTGCTGCCGATATTTGACGCATAGAAAAGTGAGTAAAAGGGCAGTGGAAATACATACCACAAAATCACGTACAAAATAGCTACACCCACACCGCCCAGAGCTAATAAAAGCCTGTTTTTTTCCGTTGGAAGCATAGCCGAAAAAATCTTATTATCCATAATAATCGTTATCACCCGCACAAAGCTTAACTTAAATTAACTACTCCTATTTTAGCACACAAAAAAAGCAATGTCAAGAGATGAACATCGATACTGTAAAATTCATATAATAAGCAAGGGTGATATTGCCCCGAAGTTATATAGTTTTTTTGGAGGATAATAGCCTTGCTTACTTCTAACGAAAAATCTGCTGCGGCAGATATGAATACTTATATTATAGCCGGCGGTGATATGCGCTTTACGGCTCTTGCATCTTATCTCGCACGGAAAGGCGGGCGAATATATATGCTGGGCTTTGACCGCAATACGCTGGATGAAACGGCTGTCCCGTCAAACATCACTCTGCTGAGAGATATTTCCGCATTGGGAGAACGCGCCGATTACCTTATTCTTCCTCTCCCCGTTTCCAACGACGGAACAACCCTGAATACACCCTATTTCAGCGGAACTATTCCCCTGAAATCTCTCTGCTCAGCTGTCAGTGAGGACGGAATTGTATTTGGCGGCAGACTTTCCCCCGAAACGGAAAGCATTTTCACCTCAAGGGGATTGGGTATCATTGATTACTCAAAGCGGGAGGAATTTGCTGTAATGAACGCCGTTACCACGGCTGAAGGCGCTATACAGCTGGCACTGGAGGAACAGCCTATCGCTCTTTCGGGAGAGAAATGTGTCATTTTATAGCAACCATCAAAAAAAGTGTCACACTTGACAGCGGGTGTATAACAGAGTCAGGAGATGAGTAATATGCTACACAATGAAGCAAGAAATCTTTTAGTGGCTGGCTATGCAAAGACGAAAGATGTCCATCTGATTGCGAAGGCATACTCGGTGACTGAACGAACCGTATACCGTTTGGTGCATCAAAAGCAGGAAACCGGGAGCGTGGATCTACGTACCAGCCAAAGAGGCCGCAAGCCCGTTT
>MSHL01000053.1:45679-46013 GCA_001941135.1 Ruminococcus sp. Zagget11 | reverse complement strand
TGACAGATGACACAAGCTATTTTATTTGTTTTGATAATTATGATATGGCATATGTTGCTATGCTTTTGCTAAATTCCAAAGAGGTTCAAGGATTTCTTATGAGCATTGCATTTTTAGACGCAAAGCGCCCGTATACAAAGAAGATTCTTGAACGTGTTGATTTTGATAAGATAACGGCTTCATTGACCTTGGAAGAACTGATAAGAACAGAGTCGGAATTAAATCTATCGCATTATATTACATCATCTATGTATAATACGTTCAAGTCATTATTAGGTATTGGTCAGTTGAGATTTGCGTAATTTACATACCCCAAAAAAAAAAAAAAAAAAAA
>MSHL01000053.1:0-45652 GCA_001941135.1 Ruminococcus sp. Zagget11 | reverse complement strand
AAAAAAACAGACAATACCGTGATTATGCGGTATTGCCTATTTTTCGGGGTTAATGGTTTTTCAATTTGTGAACTTCAACTAAAACCATTTTCGGGCGGGGAATTGCCTATTGACTTTTATGTGAAGATGTATTATAATTGTAGTATAAGATTTCCCGAATTTTACGACTGCAAAGCCGCAGACTTATTCCGCATATCGGTTTCACCCTGCGGAGTAGGTCTTTTGTATTTTTGGGAAAAATCGTAAAATAGAAAGGGATAATGACTATGGGACTTACACTTACCGAAAAAATTCTTAAAGCACACATAGTTGACGGCGAATTTGTCAAGGGACAGGAAATAGGGATAAGAATTGACCAGACCCTTACCCAGGACGCTACGGGAACTATGGCTTATCTCGAATTTGAGGCAATGGGCGTACCCCGTGTTAAAACGGAACGCAGCGTTGCATATATTGACCACAATACACTTCAATCCGGCTTTGAAAACGCTGACGACCACCGCTTTATCGGCTCTGTTGCCAAGAAGCACGGAATTTATTTCAGCCGTCCCGGCAACGGAATTTGTCACCAGGTTCACCTTGAGCGTTTCGGTGCACCCGGAAAGACGCTTATCGGCTCGGACAGCCATACCCCCACAGGCGGCGGAATAGGTATGATCGCTATCGGTGCGGGCGGATTGGACGTTGCCGTTGCAATGGGCGGCGGCGCGTATTATATCACTTACCCTAAAATTGTAAAGGTGGAGCTTACGGGCAAGCTTTCCCCTTGGGTTTCCGCAAAGGACGTTATCCTTGAGGTTCTCAGATGGCTTTCCGTTAAAGGTGGCGTGGGAAAGGTTATCGAGTATTGCGGCGAGGGCGTAAAGACATTGTCCGTTCCCGAAAGAGCGACTATTACCAACATGGGTGCGGAGCTGGGCGCCACCACCTCTATATTCCCCTCCGACGAAACCACAAGACAGTTTTTGAAGGCTCAGAAGCGTGAGGAGGTTTATGTTCCCCTCAGTGCCGATGAGGATGCGGTTTATGACGAGGTTGTGGAAATTAACCTTTCCGAGCTTGTACCTCTGGCTGCTTGTCCTCATTCCCCCGATAACGTAAAGACCATTGCGGAAATCGGCGCAATGAAGATAGATCAGGTATGTATCGGCTCATGTACCAACAGCTCTCTTATGGATATGATGAAAGTTGCCCATATCCTCAAGGGCAAGACCGTACATCCGGATGTTTCCCTTGCCATTGCCCCCGGCTCCAAGCAGGTGCTGAATATGCTGGCGCAGAACGGCGCACTGGCTATAATGATAGATGCGGGCGCGAGAATACTTGAAAGCGCTTGCGGTCCTTGTATCGGTATGGGTCAGTCGCCTAACTCAAAGGGTATATCACTTAGAACCTTTAACCGTAACTTTGAGGGACGTTCAGGCACAAAGGACGGTCAGGTTTACCTTGTATCTCCCGAGCTTGCTGCCGTATCTGCCCTCACAGGCGTACTTACCGACCCGAGAACACTGGGCGATGAGTTTGTATTTGAAATGCCGTCGGAATTTGTTATCAACGATAATATGATAGTTCCGCCCGCTGCGGAGGAGGAAATGGACAGCGTTGAGGTTCTCAGAGGTCCTAACATCAAGCCTTTCCCCAAGACTGCTCCTCTTATGGATACCATAGACTGCGGCTGCTCTCTTAAAGTGGGCGACAACATTACCACAGACCACGTTATGCCCGCCGGCGCAAAGATTTTGCCCCTGCGTTCAAATATCCCCGCAATATCCAACTACTGCTTTACCGTGTGCGATGAAAACTTCCCCGAAAGAGCAAAATCCATGGGTGAAAGCATTATCGTTGGCGGTTCAAACTACGGTCAGGGTTCATCTCGTGAACACGCTGCGCTTGCACCCCTTTATCTGGGCGTTAAGGCTGTTTTGGTTAAGAGCTTTGCCCGTATTCACAGAGCAAACCTCATCAATGCGGGAATACTTCCCCTTACCTTCGTGAATGAGAATGACTATGACAGCATTTCTCAGGGTGATGAGCTTGTTATTGCGGACGTAAGAAAGGCAGTGACCGAGGGTGTGACGGAGCTTACCATTGTTAATAAGACAAACGGCAGGAGTATTCCCGTGCTTTGCGAGCTTAGCGGACGTACAAAGGACATTATTCTTGCAGGCGGACTGCTTGATTACACAAGGGAAAGCCTTAAGTAAGGTAATGAGTGGATTTTAAGGAGGAAATAGTGATGGCAAAGATTCAGATGAAAACCCCTCTCGTTGAGATGGACGGAGATGAAATGACCAGAGTTATCTGGAAAATGATTAAGGATATTCTTATCACTCCTTTCGTTGACCTTAAGAGCGAGTATTATGATTTGGGACTTGAGTACAGAAACGAAACCAACGATCAGGTAACAATAGACTCCGCCGAGGCAACAAAGAAATACGGCGTTGCCGTAAAGTGCGCTACCATTACCCCCAATGCGGCAAGAATGACCGAGTATAATCTTAAGGAAATGTGGAAATCCCCCAACGGTACTATCAGGGCGATGCTTGACGGAACGGTTTTTCGTACTCCTATCATAGTAAAGGGTATTACACCCTATATCCCCACATGGACAAAGCCTATCACCATTGCCCGTCATGCCTACGGCGATGTTTACAAGAATACCGAAATGCAGGTAAAGCAGGGTTCAAAGTGCGAGCTTGTATGCACCGATGAGAGTGGAAACGAAACAAGAGAGCTTATCTACAATTTCTCCGACAGTGACGGTATCATTCAGGGACTTCACAACAAGGATAAGTCCATAGCAAGCTTTGCAAGAAGCTGCTTCAACTTTGCTCTTGATACCAAGCAGGATATATGGTTCGCAACCAAGGACACCATTTCCAAGAAGTATGACCACCGTTTCAAGGACATTTTCGCGGAAATATACGAAAGCGAGTACAAGGAGAGGTTCGAGGCAGCGGGAATTGAGTATTTCTACACGCTCATTGACGATGCCGTTGCAAGAGTTATACGTTCAAACGGCGGCTATATCTGGGCTTGCAAGAACTATGACGGCGATGTTATGTCGGATATGGTTGCTACCGCGTACGGCTCACTTGCTATGATGACATCCGTATTGGTTTCTCCCGATGGAGTATATGAGTACGAGGCTGCCCACGGAACGGTACAGCGTCACTATTACAAGCATTTAAAGGGCGAGAGAACCTCCACCAATTCCGTTGCCACCATTTTTGCATGGTCGGGAGCATTGCGCAAGAGGGGAGAAATGGATAATCTCCCTGAGCTTATGGATTATGCCGACAAGCTTGAAAAGGCTACTATTCAGACCATTGAGGAGGGCGTTATGACAGGCGACCTGGCGGCTCTGTCCTCCATTGAGAACAAGCAGTCGGTTGATACCGAAACATTCCTTGTGGAAATAGGCAAAAGACTTAAGCTGTTAGTTGAGGGCAATTAAAAAGCGAGAGGAATAAATCAAAATTGCTTTTTCTGCAGCTGACAGGTAAGCTTCTATTCTCCAAAAGCTGTTGAGAAAGAAAAAATAGAATTTGATAGGATTTGGACCTTTTCATTGAATTGAAAAGGTTCATTTCTTTTAAAAGTAAAGCATTTCAAAATAAAATAACGGTTTATTCATCCTGCTTCCTGCATCTGATTCTCTTGCCTCTGATAGTTGAGGGGATTTTTCATGTATGTCCGTCTGTTGAACGCTCATTATATCATTGCTGTAGCTGTTTTTCAGTGAAATTTGATGAATATTCAATTCTTAATCCATTACGTGGGGAATAAATTTTACAGCTTTGCGAGGTTTTTTATAGATATAATTTAACATCTTATTGACAAACAGGTCGGATTATGTTATATTAGTAGTATCGGAATTATGTGTATTTATATATGCATCTGCGCCGAAAATCCTTGACAATTTTTTCGTAGCATGGTATAATGTCAAGGTGATGCCGCAATTTCATAGAAAAAGGCATTTCGTTTGTAAGCAAGAGTATAGAACGGTAAACCGTAAATTTATCCTTGAATTGCTTTCATTGTAATAAACAATTGAAATTTCAATCTTCCATTCTCTATTCTCCGTAAAAGGATTTAAATTCAATCCTCCATTCTCTATTCTCCGCAAAGGATTTAAATTCAATCCTCCATTCTCTATTCTCCGCAAAGGATTTAAATTCAATCTTCCATTCTCTATTCTTCGTAAAAGGATTTAAATTCAATCCTCCATTCTCTATTCTCCATTCTCCAAAGGGGGGGTCAACGCTAAAGTGATGCCGATAACTTTGCGGCTTTTATGATTGATATTCTTGTAGCTGTATATAACGGAGAAAAATACCTTTCGGAGCAGCTTGAGTCTATTATTAATCAAAGCTGTACCGACTGGCATATGATAATATGCGATGACGGCTCCTGCGACCGTTCTTTTGAAATAATAGAGGAATATTCCCGAAGATTTCCCGAAAAAATATCGGTACTGCGCAATGCTGTGCCCACAAAAAGCGCACAGGCTAATTTTATGGGGATGCTAAGCCGCACCAAGGCTGAATATATCATGTTTTCCGACCAGGACGATTTTTGGGAGAGGGATAAAATTCGGCTTACCCTCGATAAAATGCGGGAGCTGGAGCAAAATGGGAAAAGCAATATGCCCGTCCTTGTCCATACGGAGCTTTCCGTGGCTGACGAAGGGCTGAATGTTACCAAGGAAAGCTTTACGGAATTTCAAGGATTAAATCCTAAGTGTGATACGCTGAATAGGCTTTTGGTGCAGAATAACGTTACAGGCTGTACGGTTATGATTAACGCCCCATTGGCGAATATTGCAAGAGCAGCCGACCCCTCACAGATGCTTATGCATGACTGGTGGCTTGCATTGACGGCGGCGGCATTCGGTAAAATAGGATTTGTGTACAAGCCTACAGTGAAGTATCGTCAGCATGGGGATAATCAGTTAGGCGCGGTGAATAACCGAAGCTTTTCGGGGATAAAGCATATTATCAAGGAAAAATCGGTTACCAAAGAGCGAATTGATATAACCTACAGTCAGGCAAGGAATTTTCTTGATACCTATGGGGATATATTGTCCGAAAAATCGGTTGAATGTCTTAGGCGATATATTGATATTCCCAATCACGGAAAAGCAGCGAGAATTAACAGGCTTATCCGAGGCGGCTTTCTGAAGCAGAATTTCCTTGCGGCGGCAGGTCAGCTTGTTTTTTGCTAATTTCTTAAATTATCGAAAGGTTGTTGTTACATGAAAGGTATAGTTTTAGCGGGCGGTTCGGGTACAAGACTGTATCCTCTTACTATGATAACCTCTAAGCAGCTTTTGCCTGTTTATGACAAGCCCATGATTTTTTACCCCCTTTCAACCCTTATGCTGGCAGGGATCAGGGACATTTTGATTATATCAACCTCTGCAGACCTTCCCAACTTTGAACGGCTTCTGGGTGACGGTTCGGATTACGGAATTCACCTGAGCTATAAGGTTCAGCCGTCCCCCGACGGTCTTGCCCAAGCTTTTATACTGGGTGAGGAGTTTATCGGTGACGATTGCTGCGCCATGATTCTGGGGGATAATATCTTTTATGGCAACAGCTTCAAGAAAATACTGCGCAGCGCAGTGGAAAATGCCCAAGAAAGACACCGTGCCAGCGTTTTCGGCTACTATGTGGATGATCCGGAGCGCTTCGGCGTTGTGGAATTTGACGATGAGGGAAAGGCGATTTCCATAGAGGAGAAGCCGGAAAATCCTAAATCCAATTACGCCGTAACAGGTCTGTATTTTTACGACAACAGAGTAGTGGAGGCGGCTAAAGGGCTGAAGCCCTCACCGAGAGGAGAGCTTGAGATTACGGATCTTAACCGTATATTCCTTGAATGGGGCGAGCTTGATGTACAGCTTATGGGAAGAGGCTTCGCATGGCTTGACACGGGTACTATGGACAGCCTTGTGGATGCCGCCGATTTTGTGCGGATGGTGGAGAAGCGCCAAGGGATAAAGGCGTCCGCTATTGAAGAAATTGCCTATAAAAACGGCTGGATAACAAAGGAAACCTTGATAAAATCCGCCGAGAGATACGGTAAATCACCATATGGAAAGCATTTGATGAGAGTTGCCGAGGGAAAGGTTCGTTATTGATATGAAAATTTTAATTACCGGTTCAAAGGGACAGCTTGGGACAGAGCTTACAAGCTGCTTCATTCGCGGGTATACCGAGATCGGTACGCCCGAAATACTCAAAAAGGAGAATGTTGTTCACTCTATCGATGTGGATGAGCTTGATATTACCGATTATAACGCTGTAAAGGCTTTGCTTGAAAGGGAAAGGTATGATGTGGTCATCAATTGCGCCGCTTATACCAATGTAGACGGCTGCGAGGAAAACCGCGATGCGGCATTCAAGGTAAACGCTATAGGACCGCGAAATCTTGCTATGGCTTGCGAACTTATCGGAGCAAAGCTTGTCCATGTTTCCACGGACTATGTTTTCGCGGGAAACGGCACTGTGCCCTATACGGAGTGCGACAGCGGAAATCCCAAAAGCGCATACGGCAGCACCAAATATATGGGCGAGCAGTATGTAAGAGAATTTTGTACAAAATGGTTTATTGTAAGAACCGCATGGCTTTACGGCTATAACGGAAAGAATTTCGTCAAAACTATTATGAATGCGGCGAAGAAATTCGGTAAGGTAAAGGTTGTGGACGATCAGCGCGGAAATCCGACTAATGCCGCCGATCTTGCACATCATATAATCAAGCTGCTTGATACGGAGCAGTACGGAATTTATCACGGCACAGGCACGGGAGAATGCTCATGGTACGATTTTGCAGCCGAGATTATAAGGCTGGCGGGAATAGATGCCGTTGTCACTCCCTGCACTACGGAGGAATATGCAAAGGATTACCCCAAGACCGCCAATCGTCCCAAGTATTCCTCACTGGATAATATGATGTTCAGGTGTACCGTGGGGGATGAATTTAGGAATTGGCAGGATGCCATAAAATGTTATATAGATAACTTATCGGAATAATTATATACCGGAGGAATAATCAAATGACTATTATAGTAACAGGCGGCGCAGGCTTTATCGGCAGTAATTTTATCTTCCATATGCTGAAAACCTACCCCGAATACAGAATAATCTGTCTTGACGCCCTTACCTATGCGGGAAATCTGTCTACTCTTAAGGACGTTATGGATAATCCGAATTTCCGCTTTGTAAAGGCATCGATTACCGACAGAGAAGCGGTTTACGGACTTTTTGAGGAGGAGCATCCCGATGTAGTGGTTAATTTTGCCGCGGAAAGCCATGTGGACAGGTCTATCGAAAATCCCTCCGTTTTCCTTGAAACCAATATACTGGGTACGCAGGTAATGATGGACGCCTGCAGAAAATACGGTATAAAGCGCTATCATCAGGTTTCAACGGATGAGGTGTACGGAGATCTTCCCCTTGACAGACCGGATCTTTTCTTCACCGAGGAAACGCCTATTCACACATCAAGTCCCTACAGCGCATCCAAGGCATCGGCGGATCTGCTTGTTCAGGCTTATCACAGAACCTTTGGTCTGCCTGTAACTGTTTCCCGCTGCTCAAATAATTACGGACCCTATCATTTCCCCGAAAAGCTCATACCGCTTATGATAGCGAACGCTCTTAACGACAAGCCCCTGCCGGTTTACGGAAAGGGTGAAAATGTCCGCGACTGGCTTTATGTGGAGGATCACTGTAAGGCTATTGACCTTATTATACACAAGGGTACGGTTGGCGAGGTTTACAATATCGGCGGTCACAACGAGATGAAAAATATCGATATAGTAAGGCTCATCTGCAAGGAGCTTGGAAAGCCCGAAAGCCTTATTACCTATGTTGCCGACAGAAAGGGTCACGATATGCGCTATGCTATTGATCCCACTAAAATACACAACGAGCTGGGATGGCTGCCCGAAACAAAATTCGCCGACGGAATAAAGAAAACTATAAAATGGTATCTCGATAACAGGCAGTGGTGGGAGGAAATTATCTCCGGTGAATATCAGAGCTACTATGAAAAAATGTATGGAAACAGGAGCTGACAGTGATGGGAAAATTTACTTTTACGGAAACGGGAATAAAGGATCTTTATGTTATTGAGCCAACGGTTTTCGGTGATAACAGGGGTTACTTTATGGAAACCTATAACGATGAATTCAAGCCGTATATCAAGCACCTTGATGGTTCTCCCGCCGATTTTGTACAGGATAATCAGTCAAAGTCGAAAAAGGGCGTTTTAAGGGGACTGCACTTTCAGAAGAATAATCCCCAGGGCAAGCTGGTAAGGTGTCTTGAGGGCGAGGTGTACGATGTTGCGGTTGACCTTAGGAAAAGCAGCGAAACCTACGGGAAATGGTACGGTGTGCTTCTTTCCGAGGAAAATAAAAAGCAGTTTTATGTGCCGGAGGGCTTTGCCCACGGTTTCCTTGTTATGACGGAAACAGCCGTTTTTGTCTACAAATGCACACGTCTGTATGACCCTGCGGACGAGGGCGGACTTATTTGGAACGATCCCGTCGTTGCCGTTGACTGGCAGATCCCCGAGGGAATGGAAATTCTTTTAAGCGAAAAGGACAAGGTAAATCCGACCCTTTCCAATCTGAATTTTTCCTTTTGAGGGTGTTGTGTGATGTTAAAAGCGTATTTGCAGACCTTTAAGAAGTACAGTCGGCTGATTATGCAGCTTGCACACAATCAGATTACCCTAAAGTACAGAAAATCATATTTGGGAATGCTGTGGAGCCTTTTGAACCCACTGCTTATGATTTTGGTATTGAATTTTGTTTTTTCCAGTATTTTCAGCCGTAATATAGAGAATTTCCCTGTGTTCCTGATGTGCGGGCGGTTAATATGGGATTATCACAGTGAAAGTACAAAATCCGCAATGGGTTCTATTGTCGGCAATTCGTCCTTGATAAAAAAGGTCTATGTGCCTAAATATGCTTTTCCCTTGTCCAACTCTATCGCAGCCCTTGTTAATATGATGTTTTCGCTTATTGCCCTCGTAATAGTCATGATATTTACTCATGTGCAGCTCAGATGGACAATGCTGCTGTTCTGGGTGCCCATGATTTATGTATTCATTTTTTCCACGGGACTTGGACTTATACTTGCGGCGCTCAATGTATTCTTCCGTGACGTTAAGTATCTTTACGGAGTGTTTCTGACCCTGTGGATGTATCTGTCGGCGCTTTTCTACCCTGCCGAATCCCTTTCGGAGGAAGCGCAGCAGCTTATCAGATTTAATCCGATTTTTCGGTATATAGATATGATGCGTGGTATTATCCTGTATGGGGTTATGCCTACGATCAAGGACAATGTTATCTGTCTGTCGGTAGGAATTGCGGTATTGGCAGTAGGACTTATACTGTTCAAGAAAGCTCAGGGCAGGTTTATTCTTCATATTTAAGGGGATTGTTATGAAAAAAAACGATATAGTCATTGACGTTGACTCTGTTTCCATGGTCTTTAATATGAGCAAGGAAAAGATCGACAGTATAAAGGAATATGTGATCAGGCTGGCAAAAGGGCGGCTTATGTATACACAGTTTACCGCCCTTACCGATATAAGCTTTCAGGTAGCCAGGGGTGAGGTAGTAGGGCTTGTGGGACTTAACGGTTCGGGAAAAAGCACCCTGCTCAAGATTATAGCGGGAGTTATGAAGCCAACAAGCGGTCACGTTGAGGTAAGGGGAAATATCGCGCCTCTTATCGAGGTCGGCGCGGGCTTTAACGGAAATCTCAGCGGCAAGGAAAATATTTATTTAAACGGCTATCTGCTGGGGTTTGATCGTAAGTTCATAAACGAGCATATTGACGAGATAATCGAGTTTTCGGAGCTGGGCGAGTTTATCGATGTGCCGCTGAAAAACTATTCCTCCGGTATGAAATCCAGACTGGGCTTCTCAATTGCAACCAGTGTAAATCCCAAGATACTTATTGTCGATGAGGTATTGTCTGTAGGCGACTTTAAGTTTCAGGAAAAATGCAAGAAGCGTATTGCGGAAATGATGGACAGAGATACCACGGTGCTTTTTGTTTCACACTCCATCGCTCAGGTAAAGGAGCTTTGTTCCCGCTGTATATGGCTTGAAAAGGGCAGGATGGTTATGGACGGAGAAGCCAAAGAGGTATGCGAGGCTTATATGAGTAAATAGATTATTAAAAGCTCATGCTTTATACAGCATATCATATTGCACCGATAATTTTTTTGGAGGAGAAGCTTATGTCAAAAAAACGTTTGGCAATTTTTTTGTTTTATGATAAGGATGGCATTGCAGACAGATATGTAGAATATTTGCTTTCAAGTATTCGTCCGTGTATGGAAAGGCTTATAGTTATTGTGAACGGAGAGGCAAATGAAGAAGCTGTAAAGATGTTTGAGAGCATTGCTGATACCGTTGTGATAAGGAAAAATAATGGATTTGATGTTGCGGCATGGAGGCATGGTATAGTTGATATCTGCGGAAAAGCCGAGCTTGAAAAATATGATTCCCTTACGCTGCTTAACGATTCCTTTTTCGGTCCCTTTTATCCTTTTGAAGAAATTTACAGTGAAATGGAAAATCGGAACAAGGATTATTGGGGACTTAGCGCGCATGGGGAAATAGAAGGCGCCGGGCTTTGTCCTTATGGGTATCGCCCTGCATATATACAAACCTATTTTATGGTTTTTGAAAAATCACTTCTCGTTAGTGATGACTTTTTCTTTTTTTGGGATAAGCTGCCGAATTATGATGTGTTTATTGAACTGGCTGAAAAATTTGTAGCAGTCCTCACTAAGCATTTTTCCGATCTCGGATATAGTTGGGACGTTCTGTGCAATACAAGTGATTTGGACGGTGCGAGAAGTGAAAATTATGATCAGCACACATATAATATATATGAATTAATCGCGCACAGGCATTATCCTATAATTAAACGCCATTCATTCTATGCTCCCAAGGATAATTATCTGCAGCATTCTAACGGTTGTGATCTTCCAAGGTCGCTTGAATTTATTGAGAAGAACTATGATTACGATCTTACTATGATTTTTGAGCATCTGCTGCGTTTATATAAAGTAAATGATCTGAAAAAATCACTTTGTCTTGATTATGTTGTCGAAGATTACCCTCATTACGAAGTGCCCACTAAAGGAAAAGCAGCAGTTTTTGCCTATTTGGTTTGCAAGAATATGTTTGAGAAATATCAAACCTATCTCAAAAATATTCCGGAAAATATTGATATCGTGATTATGACCGATTCGGAAGAAAATGTACAGAAGCTGAATAATATCTGTAATAATATTCCCGACAGAAATTTTTCCGTACTCAAATCAAATCACTGCGCAGGAGGCAGCTCTATCGTATTTTGGGTTGAATGTAAGGATATTATTATGAAATACAAATATCTTTGCTTTATCCATGATACGGAAAACCCTCATAATGATTTTCCCACTGTACACGCTGAATATGAAAGAATGAATTGGGAAAATATGCTTCACAGCAGTGCTTATATCACAAATATTATCGGACTTTTGAGTGAACATGAATACCTTGGTATCCTGTCGCCATTCGGTGCAAATCACGGACATTATTTTAGTATGTCTGCCGACTATTGGTGCGGGTACTATGATTCTGCCGTTAAGCTTGCAGATCGCATAGGAATAAAATCCCCGAATAAGTTAGATTCGCCATTGTCTTTTAATAACTGTTTTTGGTGTAAAGCTTCCGCATTGAAAAAGCTGGTTGAGAGTGACCTGACATATGAGGATTTTATGAGTGAAACGGGAGAAATTGATAATAATATTTGTCATGGAGCTGAACGTATACCAATGTATGTGGCGGCAGACGGTGGGTATGCTTCGGGTTGGGTTTACAGCACTGAGTATGCAGGAGCTGAGCTTTCAAGCCTTCGCTTTATGATGGATAGTCTTGTCGGAGAGCTTGGGAAGGTCTCAATGGTTAAAACCAATGATTTTCGCAGTTTCTATGCTTCGGTAAAGAGATTTATAAAAGCTCGCGGCAAGGATAATGCGAATAATAAATCAAAAGAGTTGAAAAAATTGGATACTATGAAACAAAAAATCAAGCGAATTACACCTAAATCTATTTTGAGTATTTACTGCAGGATAAGGTATCGTTAGGGAGATGGCGATTATGAAAAATGTTAGGAAAGATAGCAATTTGAAAAGAGTCTTAACTTATGTCTTTGAAAATTGCCGATCGGACCAACGCAGTGAATGGGTATATTATGCCGCGAATTCTTCTGTAGCCGTTGAACTGTGTCCGGAGGGAGGCAGTGCGGTCAGGCTTGTTGAGTTTACCGATAATATTTTGGAAGTCGGCGGCTGTTACGGGACATTTACGGAAAAGCTTTCTGATAAATGTAATACCCTTGTTTCTGTAGAAAAAGACGAGGATAAGCGTAACATAATTTCACTTAGAAAAACCGGTGCGCAAATTACCGATAATATTGACTATAGCAAAAAGTATGGCATAATTTGGGCGAATTTCTTTGAGGAGGATTTTTCTCTTTACGGTTTTTCTTCCGTGACAGATGCATATAAAAGGTTGACGAAAGTTCTTGATAAAGGTGGGCAGATGTACTTTTTGGTCGATGGTAAAAAGGGGATAGAATTTACTGAAGAGTTACGCACTGTTTGCGCAGGAATTTCCGTTTTTTACCCTTATCCTCAACTGAAATATGCGCAATTCCTTTTTTCTGAAGACCGCTTACCATATAAGAGTGAGCTTTGTTTTCATAAATATCTTTGTAAGGGGAAGCCTACGGAGGTTAGAGAAAATCGTGATTTTGCTGACGTTTTTATTCTTAAAATTGAACCTAATAAAGACGAAGTATTGAGTGGTAACAGAATTATATACAGTAAAATGTCCGCGTCGCGTCGTCCCCAATACCAAATATACACCGATATCATCAAGAATGATAATGATGATTTATTTGTAGCCAAATCTTCACTGCACAATGGAAGCAATAAACATATCGAGAAAATGCTCAATTCTTACGATGAATTAACAAAATTATATAATAAAACCATTTTCTCACCAAATCGTGCCTACAGAATTGCAGAGGGAAAGGTTGGATTTGATTTTGAATACGGCGAAACTCTTTATGATCAAATTATTAACGATTTTTGGGGCAAGGGAAAGGAATATATTTATAATTTTGCCGAACTTTTGCGTTCAAAAGCCTTAAATCATTTTACATTCAGTGACGGTTTCTATGCTATGTTTGGTGATGCGCTTGATGCTTTGGATAGTTCTGTTATAGATAGATTTTACAGCAGTCCTTATACCAATCTTGATTTCAACTTTGATAATGTAATAGTCAGGGACGGAAAGTGGATTATAATTGATTATGAGTTTTGTGTTGATTTTCCTATACCGGTTGATTTTATAATTTTTCGCTCGGTATTTTATCTTTTTAGAAAGATGCCGGAATCTCCGGAGTTTAAACAAGCTAAACGCGAAATATACTCAAAGCTCGGTTTAAAAGGTTATATCAAATATTTTAAAAGAATGGAATTGGGCTTTCAAAAGTTTTATACAGGTGATGGCAATGATGAGTTTCTGCTTGCTAAAACGTTAATTATGACTTCAAATGGTGAGAGAACACTACCAAGTAGTTTAAGGACTCTTAAAAAGATTAAACCCTATTTAGAATCTGACAAAGGTGAAAACGCTAAAAATTTGGTACTCAAAATCTATGAATACAGAACTCTGAAGCAAATTATAGGGTCTGCAATAATGCCGGCTATCCATCGGGCGGGAGATTTTTTTGAAAAGCATCTTTCACCCAAGGCATTTAAAGAATTGGCAAAATTATATATGAAATTAAAGGGATTGGCCAGGTAGTATTGCTTTTTTACCGATGACCGTTCCCCCGTGTTTTTGAAAGGACGGTACTCATTGGAATAAAATTACAGGCTGTATATCAACCGTAACGGTGTCTGATATACAGCCTGTTTATTTAAACTTGTATATAGTCGGCATTGTGCCTTTGCTTACATAACTTCACTCAGCGACTTTACAAACTCACCTACAGCCTCAATCGACTGCGCACCCTTTTCCTCCATAATGCGGACAATAGCGCTTCCCACTATTACACCGTCACAGTATGCGGACATCTTCTTTGCCTGTTCAGGTGAGGATATGCCAAAGCCTACACAGTAGGGGCAAGCGGCATTTTCCCCGATTGCACCGAAAAAGCTTTCAAAGTCCGTGGTAAAGGTGGAACGTGTTCCCGTAACACCCGTTGAGGATACGCAGTAGAGAAAGCCTTGGGAATTACTTGCTATCTTCTTGATCCTATCCCTTGAGGTGGGCGCTACAAGGTTGATGATATGTATGCCGTATCCCCTTGCCTCGTCCTTAAGCTCGCCGCTTTCCTCGTAGGGCATATCGGGGACGATTACGCCGTCTATGCCTTTATCCTTGCAGTTGGTGAAGAATTTCTCCGTGCCGTATGCGACTATGGTGTTGATGTACATCATAAGCAGCAGCGGCTTGTCGGTTTCTTTCCTCAGCTCCACAACAAGGTCAAAAATCATGTCCAAGTTTGTTCCTCCGTCAAGAGAACGCTTGGAGCTTTTTTGTATGGTAACGCCCTCCGCAATCGGGTCGGAAAATGGCACTCCCAGCTCGATAATATCCGCACCGCTGTCGAACATTTTCAGTACGGCTTTTTTACTTGTTTCCATATCGGGGTCGCCTGCCGTGATAAAGGTTATAAGAGCCTTTTTTCCCTTTGCTTTAAGGTCGGCAAAGCATCTGTCTATCCTGTTCATGTAAATCCTCCCTTATGAATTTTCTATATCCACGCCGCGGTATTTTCCCACGGAATATACGTCCTTATCGCCTCTGCCCGAAAGGTTGATAACAAGTATCTGATCCTTGCTCATGGTAGGCGCTATCTTCATTGCCACGGAAACTGCGTGGGCGGATTCTATTGCGGGGATAATTCCCTCGGTTTTGGAGAGATACTCAAAGGCGGTTACAGCTTCCTCATCGGTTACGTCCACATATTCCGCACGACCCGTTTCCCAAAGGTAAGCGTGTTCGGGACCTATTCCGGGATAATCCAGTCCTGCCGAAATGGAGTAAACGGGGTCAATCTGTCCGAATTCGTTTTGCAGGAAGATGGACTTCATTCCGTGGAATATTCCGTACTTTCCCTTGGTAAGGGTAGCCGCATGGAAAGGCGTATCGATTCCTCTGCCCGCAGCCTCTGCGCCTACAAGACGAACGCTTTCATCGCCGATGAAATCATAGAAAGCACCCATAGCGTTTGAGCCGCCGCCTACACAGGCAACAACACAGTCGGGAAGCTTGACCTCCTTTTCCATGAGCTGTGCCTTTATCTCCTCGGAGATAATTTTCTGGAAATCACGAACCATAACAGGGTAGGGGTGAGGACCCATTACCGAGCCTATGCAGTAGAAGGTTGTTTCGATATTTGTACACCAGTCACGCATTGCCTCGTTTATAGCGTCCTTTAATGTGCCTGTTCCGCTGCTTACGGGGACAACGTCCGAGCCTAAAAGTCTCATTCTGTATACATTCAGCGACTGTCTTTCAACGTCCTCCGAACCCATATAAACACAGCATTCCAGACCGAAGAGCGCGCAGACGGTAGCGGTGGCAACGCCGTGCTGACCCGCACCTGTTTCGGCTATGATACGCTTTTTGCCCATTCTCTTTGCTAAGAGAATTTGCCCCAGCACGTTGTTGATTTTATGTGCGCCCGTGTGGTTGAGATCCTCACGCTTGATATATATCTTAGCACCGCCCAAATCCTCCGTCATATGCTCCGCATAGTAAAGAAGTGACGGACGGTTGGCATATTCCTTGTAGTAGAAAGCCAGCTCTTTCTTGAAGTCGGGATCGTCCTTGTAGCGGTCGTAAGCATCCTCAAGCTCATGAACCGCATTCATAACGGTTTCAGGCACAAACTGACCGCCGTATTTTCCAAATTTGCCTTTTTCAGACATTATTTATTCCTCCTCGTACAATTTCCATTAAAGCGAAAACCTTTTTTTCGTCCTTATAACCATCCGTTTCAACACTGCTGCTAAGGTCAAAGCCGTAAGGTTCAAACCGCTGTATATCCTTGTAAATTTCAAGTATGTTGTCCGCCGACACGCCTCCTGCAACAAAAAAGGGCTTTTTCGGCTTTTCCTTGATAAGTGAAATGTCAAATCTTTTGCCTGTGCCGCCGTATTCCTTTGCGGAAAATGCGTCCAAAAGCAGCTTATCGCAGCTGTATTCGTCCGCAGCGGCTATATCCTTGGGAGTACGCACACGGACAGCCTTCCATATCTCACATTGTTCGGGAATAAGCTCCCTTAGGCGTCTTATATACTCCTCGTCCTCGTCACCGTGGAGCTGGAAAACACGTACAGCCGACGCATATTTCGCCGCTTCTTTCAGCGGCATATTCACAAATACCCCCACGGGAATTATCCCCTCGGAAAGGGCGGAGGAAAGCCGAACGGCATCCTCAAGGGAAACACATCGTCTGCTTTTTTCCGCAAAAACCATTCCGATATAATCGGGGCATACCCTGTTGGCAATTTCCGTATCCTCTTTGCGTCTGAGTCCGCAAAGCTTTATTTTAACGCTTTTGTTACTCATCACATCACACACCGCTTCTCAGCTTTTCCATGCAGTCGGCTATTCCCCCAAGTCCTGCGCGCATAAGAGTTTCGCCCACAAGCACCGCATCTGCGCCGCATTCACGCAGACGCTTCATATCCTCATTGCCCTTTATTCCGCTTTCGGAAACCAGTACAAAATTTTGTGAGGATTTCCGCGCCGCAGCTGCGACATTTGCGGTTGTGTCAAGGGAAACCTCAAAGGTTTTCAGGTTTCTGTTGTTTATACCGATAATGTCACAGCCTGCCGCCGAAAGACGGTTAAATTCCTCGGTGCTGTGGGATTCCGCCAAAACATACAGTCCCAAATCCCTTGCCAGTCGGTAATAGTCCTTTATCTCATCGTCCGAAAGTATCGCCGCAATAAGCAGTATTGCATCTGCACCTATCGCCCTTGCTTCATATATCTGATAAGGGTCGAATATAAAGTCCTTTCGCAAAATGGGTATATCCACCACAGCACGAATCTGCTTCAGATATTCGGAAGAGCCTTGGAAATAGTATTCCTCCGTAAGGCAGGATATAGCGTCTGCACCTGCCCTTTCGTATTCGGCGGCAATAAGCGGGGGATTGAAGTCGGGCTGGATAAGTCCCTTTGAGGGGGAAGCTTTTTTTACCTCGGATATTACGGAAAGTCTGTCCTTACGGGACAATGCCGCTTTAAAATCACGGCAGGGTTTATCCCGCAAAAGAGCAAGCTCTTTCATCTTTTCGGGGGAAACAGCGGCTTTCTCCCGCTCCAGCTGTACTTTGCGCTTAGCGACTATATCATCAAGTATCATATTAAAGCTATCCTCACTTTTTAAGGCTGTTGGTGAAATCCTTCATCTTGGTGAATTTCTCATATGCCTTGCCGCTGTCGATAGCTTCGGCGGCAAGCTTTACGCCCTCGGCAATGGTCTGAGCCTTGCCGTAGCAGTAGATAGCACAGCCTGCGTTAAGGAGTACGATATTTCTTCTTGCGCCCTGCTCCTTGCCTGTGAGTATATCGAGGGTAATTTGTGCATTCTCCTGGGGAGTGCCGCCCTTGAGAACATCGGGAGTGCAGTATTCAAAGCCGTAATCATGGGGATCAATGTCATAGTGGAGTATTTTGCCGTCACGAACCTCCGCAACATGGGTAGGACCTGTCATGGTTATCTCATCAAGTCCATCTGCGCCGTGTACAACCATAGCGCCCTTTATTCCCAGGTTAATAAGAACATTCGCCATGAGATCCGCAATCGAGTCGTCATAAACGCCCAGAACAATGTAATCGGCAAGAGCGGGGTTGGTGAGAGGTCCCAATATATTAAAGAAGGTTCTTACGCCTATTTCCTTTCTTACGGGAGCAACATACTTCATTGCACTGTGGAATGCAGCCGCGAAAAGGAATACTATTCCCGTTTCCTCAAGGCATTTTCTTCCCTGTTCGGGGGTAAGGTTTACATTTACATCAAGGGCAATAAGGCAGTCGGCTGCACCGCTCTTACTGGAGGCGGCTCTGTTTCCATGCTTGGCAACCTCTGTACCCGTTGCGGCAATTACAAAGGAGGAGGTTGTGGAAATATTGAATGTACCTGCCATATCTCCGCCTGTGCCCACAATATCGATAGAGGAGCGACAGCCGTCCAGCTTCGCAGCCTTGCCTCTCATACCCTTTGCAAAGCCTGTTATCTCGGTGATATTCTCACCTTTCATACGCATAGCCGTGAGGAAAGAGGCAATTTGTGCATTGGTAGCGGCATCGGACATGATAACGTTCATAGCGTCGTAAGCCTCTTCCTCGGTGAGATCCTCTCTGTCTACTGCCTTGGCGATATACTTTTTAAGTGCTGTGCGCTTTTCTTGGGGAATTGAGGGCACATTTACCATAGCTGTTTTCAGTCCCACAACCTCGGAAAGGAAGTTTGCAAGGATATTTTCACCCATTTCAGCAAGTATGGACTCGGGGTGGAACTGAACTCCGTATACGGGATATTCCTTGTGGCGGACAGCCATAATCTGTCCCTGCTCGTCCTCAGCGGTTACAGCCAAGCATTCAGGCAGACTTTCCTTTTCGATAACCAGTGAATGGTATCTTGCCGCGGATATTTTTTCGGGCAGACCCATGAAAATCGGACAGGAATTGTCTAAGGTAATCTGTGTTGCCTTGCCGTGGAGAGGCTCATTTGCGTGAACGATTTTACCGCCGAATGCTGCGCCTATGGACTGATGACCCAAGCATATGCCCAAGATAGGTAGCTTGCCAGCAAAATGCTGTATTGCCTCGATGCAAATTCCCGCCTGTTCGGGGTAGGAGGGCCCGGGGGAAATAACCAGTGCCTGCGGTGCAAGCTTTTCCAGCTCCTCCACGGTGATTTCATCGTTTCGGAAAACCTTGACATCGGGATAAAGCTTTCCCAGTGCCTGATAAACGTTGTAAGCAAAGCTGTCGTAATTGTCGATCATAACGATCATGGTAAATCAATCCTTTCATAAAAAATGGTTTTATACGTTAAACGGTGGTTGTGGGAGTAAAATGCTCTTTACCGCCGTAAATGTGAAAATATTACAGCTCCGCCGCCTTTGTAATAGCGTTGATAACAGCCGCAGCCTTACGCTTGGTTTCCTCGTATTCGCTTTCGGGAACGCTGTCGTAAACAATTCCCGCGCCTGCCTGAACGTAAGCCTTGTTGTTGCGGAAAAGCACGGTGCGTATGGCGATACAGGTATCAATGTCACCGTCAAATGCCATATAGCCCACAGTTCCGCCGTAAAGCCCCCGCTTTACATTTTCAAGCTCATCGATTATCTCCATTGCTTTAACCTTTGGCGCACCCGAAAGAGTTCCGGCAGGAAGTACGGACATAAGCGCATCAACAGCGGTCTTTCCCTCGCACAGCTCGCCCTGCACATCGGAAACCAGATGCATTACCTTGGAATAGCGTTCAACACGCATAAAGTCGGTAACCTTAACCGTGCCGAATTTACAAACTCTTCCCACATCGTTTCTGCCCAAATCCACAAGCATGGTATGCTCCGCACGCTCCTTGGGATCGGATACAAGACGCTTCTCGTAGGCATTGTCCTCCTCGGTGGTGATACCTCTGGGCATTGTTCCCGCTATGGGCTTGTTAAGGACAATTCCGTCGGTAACATTTACAAGCATTTCAGGGGACGCACCTGCAACGCAGTAATCCTTATGGTCGAAGAAATAAAGGTAGGGTGAGGGGTTTGTGGAACGCAGCATTCTGTAAACGTCGAAAGGTTCGGGGGGATTATCAATCTCGAAACGCTGGGAAACGACTATCTGACTTATATCTCCGTCAACAATACGGCGCTTGCACTCCTCAACCATGCCGCAAAATTCCTCCTTGGTGTAGTTTGAGGTAACGTTTGCGGCGGTGGGGGTAAGCATTCTCGGCGCAGGCTCGGAAGTATATCTGCAAAGAAGCTTTCCCAGAACCTCCGCACGCTTTTCACAGCCGTCGTAAAGCTCGCCGAAGGCATCCTCAAAGCTCTGCCCCGATTTTTCAGCAAGCTCCTTGACCGCCGAATTTTCTATATTCAGTATAATAACCGCGCGGTTGGAAAGGTGGTCGTATGCCACTATTTCGTCGTAAAGGAACATATTCGCGTCGGGCATATCAAGATCGTCCTTGGGGATATTAACCAGCTTTTTCTCGTAGTAGCGAACCATATCATAGCCGAAGTAGCCGATAAGACCGCCCGTAAGCTTTGGCTTTCCGATAAATTTAGGGGATTTATGCTCGTCAAGTATTTCCTTGAAAAGCTTAACGGGGTCGGAGGCATCTCGCTCGGCTCTGCTGCCGTCCGCACAGATAAACTCCGCCTTGCCGTCCTTTATGCGAATTTCCATTTTGGGGTTAAGCCCGATAAAGGAGTATCTTCCCCATTGGTTTGAATTGTCAACGGACTCCAGTATAAAGCAGTTTTCGTAATTTTCCTTGAGAATACTGAACATTCTCACGGGAGTAAAGCTGTCTGTAAGCAGCTCGTAAAAGACAGGAATGGTGTTGTACTTATTTGTCAGCGCCAGTGCATCCTTTTTCTCCGGAAACATCATAATAAAAACCTCCTAAACTAAAAAATCCATCGCTCCCGAAAAGGAAAGAAAAAAACTCACCTTTTCGGGGGCGATGGACTCGCTGTGCCACCCCAAATTCGCGGCTATAAAAAAACCGCCTCAAAAGCATCGAAGCGGAAAAGACTGCAAAAAACAAGTACGCAGCATATGCATCAATACCCTTTCCACTAACGCAGGACACCTCGGCACAGGCTAACGGCGGACACCCGCTTTCACCCTGCTCCTCACAAACCCATTCATATCCACCGTGCATACCGCGTTTACACCACCGTGCGGCTCTCTGAAATGCCGTATAAGATACTACTTGCTTTTGATCATAGGATTTAGCAACATATTCAACTGATAATACTATTATATCACTAATTTTTGTTTTGTCAAGGGGTTTGGGAAAAGAATTTTTTTACTGTCCCGCATATTCGCAATAGTGGAGCGCTCTTGTATTAAGCTCTCTGAACTGCGGCTTTACGGCTTTCAGCATAACAGATTCTATTTCTGCCATGGTAAAGGGGAGCGCGCCGCTTTGCACTGCCGCACCCAATAAAACCGTATTTGTTACACGAGGTGACCCAAGTGCATCGCAGGCTTTTTTGCAGTCTATCCGTGTAAGCTGTGCGGCTGTCTTTTCCAGATAATCAAGCATTTTCTCAGCCTTGTAATCAAAGCCGCCCAGGGAAGCGGTTACGGGCATAATCGGTCGGGTGTTCACAATAACCGTGCCGCCATCCTTCAGATATTCCGCCATCCTTACCGCCTCGGCAGGCTCGAATGCTATTATAATATCGGCGCTTCCCTTACCGAACATGGGACTGTAGAGGGAGCTTCCTATACGCAGGAAGCTGAATACGCTGCCGCCCTTTTGTGCCATACCGATAGTTTCCGCACTCATTACCTCGTAATTCTTTTCAACGGCTGCGGCGGCAATCAGCTTCGAGGCAAGAACTGTGCCCTGTCCGCCCACACCGCACAGAAGTATATTGCTGCTCATTGCTTTTCCCCTCCCTCAATGGCACTTACGGGACATACCTGTGTGCAAAGTCCGCAGCCCACGCAAAGGGAGGTGTCTATTGCAGCCATGCCCTCCTTGAGAATAAGTGCGGGACATCCCAAGGTGTTTATGCATTTTTTGCAATTTATGCATTTATCCGTTATCACAGCGGGTTTACCCGACTTGATAATTGCAGCGCAGGGTGATTTAAAAATAATGGCTTTTACACCCTTTACAGCACTTACACGCTTTACACATTCAACGGATTCCTTTAAATTAAGGGGATCAACCGTTTCAACCGCCGCAGCACCGATACCCTTAAGTATCTGTTCAATGCTGACCTTATTAACCACATCGCCCATCATGGTGACTCCCGTTCCCGGGTGGGGCTGATGACCTGTCATGGCGGTAGTGGAATTATCCAGTACAACCAGCGTCATATCAGCACCGTTGTAGACAGCGTTTACCACACCTGTAATTGCCGAGGCAAAAAAGGTTGAATCTCCCACAAAGGCAAAGCAGCTTGTATCGGGGTCAATTCTCCCTATTCCCTGTGTCATATTCACCCCCGCGCCCATGCAAAGACAGGTATCCACCATATCCAGCGGCATGGCATTTCCCAGTGTATAGCAGCCTATATCACCGCAAAAAACGGCTTTTTTACCCTTCATAGCCTGCTTTACCGCAAAGAACGATCCACGGTGCGGACATCCCGCGCAAAGAACAGGGGGACGTACAGGGAGATTAGGCTTTTCCGAGGGTAAATTCTCCTTGTGTTCGACACCTATGAAATCGGCGCCGATGAACTCGGCAATAGCCATATATACGCTGTCACAGGTATTTTCTCCCGCCGGGGCAATGTGACCCGTCTGCTTGCCTAAAATTTTAACGGTCTTGCCGTATTTTCCGCACAGGTATACAAGCTCTCGTTCCAGAACATAGTCAAGCTCCTCTATGCAGAGAATCTCGTCAAGTCCCTCCATAAACTCCAGAGCCTTTCTTTCGGGGAAAGGATAGGGGGTTGATATTTTCAGCAGGGGAATGCTTCCAAGCTTCTCAAGAGCCTCCATAGCATAGCCATAGCTTGCTCCGTGAGTGACAATCCCCTTCCTTAAGCCCTTGCTGTCGCAGCTTACAGTCATGTTCCTTTGATAATCGGAAAACACATCCGCAAGGGTTTCGTTACGCTTTTCCGTTTCAATATGGTTAAGGTAGGAGGTTCGGGGAAATATCACCCATCGCTGTGTGTCTTTTACAAAGCCTGAGGGAGTATTCGGATTATATTCCTCCCTGTCCTTTACGTCAATGGAGGAATATGCGTGACAAATTCTGGTTGTGGGGCGAAAAAGCACGGGAGTATGATATTTTTCCGAAAACTCAAATGCTTCCTGTATCATATAATAGGCTTCCTGCACCGTGGAGGGATCAAAGCAGGCAAGCTTTGCAAACTGCGCAAAGCGTCTGGTGTCCTGCTCCGTCTGGGAGGATATAGGTCCGGGGTCGTCCGCCACCATAATGACCATACCGCCCTTTACGCCCATGTAGGACAGGCACATAAGCGGGTCGGAGGCAACGTTAAGTCCCACCTGCTTCATAGTAACCATTACCCTTGCGCCCGAATATGCCGCACCTGCCCCAAGCTCCATAGCAGCCTTTTCGTTGACGCTCCACTCCACATAAATGCTGCCGTCATTGTTTTTGGCTACCGTTTCGAGAACCTCCGTGGAGGGAGTACCCGGATAACCGCATACCACATTTACGCCTGCGGCTATTGCACCCATAGCTACAGCGAAGTTACCCATTAAAAATTCCCTGTGCATAAAATCTCTCCTGACCTACCCGACAAATTACTCGTATCTCTCATCTATAACGCGCTTTGTCTTTTTCTCGCTTCTTGGCAGTACACCCACTTCAACAACCTTTACAATAGGCGTGAAGCCGATTTTGCTCTTGACAGCGCCCGCAATTTCATCCGCAAGCTTTATAAAGTCCACATCTCCCGTGGTTTCAACGTAAATCCTCATGGTATCCTTGCCGTCCACATGGGAAATACGTATCTGATATTCACTGGAAAGAGCGGGGAATTCCCTCAGTATCTCCTCAATCTGGGCAGGGAATACGTTTACGCCCTTAATCTTCATCATGTCGTCCGTCCTGCCCATTATTACGTCAAGTCTTGGGTAGCTGCGTCCGCATTCGCAGGTTCCGGGGATAATCCTTGAAAGGTCGTGAGTTCTGTATCGAATAAGGGGCGCACCCTCCTTTACAAGGGTTGTAATGACAATTTCACCGATTTCACCGTCGGGGAGGATTTTTCCCGTGTTCGGGTCGATAATTTCTATGTAAATGAAGTCGTCCCAGTAGTGCATACCGCTGTTGTACTTGCAGTTTACGCCTATTCCCGGACCGTAAATTTCCGTAAGACCGTAAATGTCGTAAAGCTCTATTCCAAGCTCCTCGGAAATGCGCTTTCTCATCTTCTCGCCCCAGCGTTCCGAGCCTATGACACCCTTTTTCAGCTTGATTTTATCCTTTATGCCGCGCTTTTGTATTTCCTCGGCAAGAAGAAGTGCATAGGAGGAGGTTGCACAGATAACGGTGCTGCCCAGATCCTGCATCATCTGCAGCTGCTTTTCGGTGTTGCCCGGACCCATGGGGATAGCCATTGCGCCAAGCTTTTCCGCACCTGCCTGAAAGCCTATTCCCGCCGTCCACAGACCGTAGCCGGGGGTTATCTGTATTCTGTCCTTATTGGTAATACCCGCGGTTTCATAGCAGCGGGTGAACATTGTAGCCCAGTCGTCTACGTCCTTTGCGGTGTAGGGGATAATTACAGGAAGTCCCGTTGTTCCCGAGGAGGAATGGATACGGACTATATCCTCTTCGGGAGCGGTCATAAGTCCCAGCGGATATGCATCGCGGAGATCCGACTTTTCCGAAAAGGGCAATGCTTCAAATTCCTCCGCCGAGGAAACGCCGCTTATTCCCTTTTCCTTGAGTTTTTTGCCGTAAAATCCGTCTGCCTCGATAAGCGCCTTGATTCGTCCGTTCACAAGTGCAAGCTGTTCATCAGATATTCTCATAAAAAAACATCCTTTCAGGTAGGATAGAGGCGGAAAAGCTGTGCGTTTCCCCGTCTCCAAAAAAATATATTACCACTTCGCAGGATAAAGACCGTTTTCGGTCATCTTTTGGAGCGCGTCCTTTACAACGGCGTAATCCTCGGAGTGAGTAAGTCCGAACCAAACGTCATCGGTTTCAACCATTTTTACGGAAATATCCCCGCCGTGTATCAGCTTGTCCACAATTGTGGGGAGGAGAAATTCCGAGGTCATCTCGCCGCCCTTTTTCTCCAAAAAGTCCGTGAAAAGGTCGCTGATTTTTGAAACCATAGTCGGGTGAAATCCCCACATATTCATGGAAACGTTGGAATCTATGCTTACGGTAATTTCCTCGCTGTTTCTCTCGCCCACAGCACAAGTATCGGAGCAGCGGGTAAGCTTATAGGTTTCCTCAACGGACGTAAGCATATTATTATCATCAACGCTGCATATTCCCCGTGTAACCGTGCCGTTGTCGCTTAGGGTATTTTTAAGAGTGTAGCCCGACATAAACTGGTTATGCTCCGAACACTCCTCGGTCAGGAATTTATAAGCGTTGGCAAAGGAGGTCTTACCGAAATAGTCGTCCGAGCCTATTACAAGAAAAGGCTCTTTGATAAGCTCTCTTGCGGCCAAAACAGCATGACCCGTACCCCAAGGCTTTGTTCTGCCCTCGGGAACGGCAAAGCCATCGGGAATATCGTTTATATCCTGTATACAAAGCTCTGTGGGTGCGTATTTTTCCAGCCTTTTTGCAACGGTAGCGAAGAAGTCCTCGGCTATATCCCGCCGCAGAATAACTATAATCTTGTCGAATCCCGCTTTTACGGCATCATATACGGCATAATCCAGTAAAATATGTCCCTGTTCGTCCATCGGCGCAATTTGCTTGACGCTGCCCTTATAGCGTGACCCCAGTCCCGCCACCATAATAAGTAAAGCTGCTTTCGCCATAGTACACCTCATTTATAGAAATATCGATGTGGGGGATTGAAAATAGGGTAAATAGGGTATAGGGGATAGAATTTTCGCCTGTTTGTGTGTGCCCAATAGTTGAAAAAAAGGTTTTCTATCTTCAAATCATTTTGTGCTTTAGTCAACATCCGATCCCATTCATCTTCATTCATTGTAGCATATATTCGCATTTTTTGCAATATATTTGGGAAAAAATTTAGATAAACACTGAATTTTCTTTTACCTCATTGTACAATATCGACAAAAAAATATAGTCGGGTATTTTATAATAAGTTTGGAGTTAAGGCAAAGTGCTTTCGTAACCCCTCCGTCACCTACGGTGACACCGTCCTAATAGGGTGTAGAGATTTGAAGGTAGAGAACAGATGAATAATAAACCGTAACTTTATCTTTGAAGTGTTTTCAATGTGACGAAAAGGTAATATTTCTATCTTCTATTCTCCATTTTCCATTTTCCAAAAAAGGTGTGCTATTAAATGTATATATACATAGATGTGCTGATAATAACCAATATTTATGTGGATTTTCTTCTCTTAAAGGCGACTGCCGTTTTAACACATTCGCCGCTTAGGGTTTCAAGAGGGATAGCGGCGGCGTTTTTAGGGGGCATATCCTCCCTGATTATACTGCTGCCGCGGCTGAATCCCTTTATATTGGTGACAGTGAAGCTTATCACGGCGGCGGTAATTGTGCTTACAGCCTTTGGATTTCCCGCTAAGCGGGGGTATTTGCTGAAGCTGTTTCTGTTCTTCCTTATCAGCTTTATTTTTTCGGGAATAGGTACGGCGGCGTCATACCTCTTGGGAGGAAAATTCATAAGGGCGGCTAACGGAGTGATTTATGCCGATTTTTCCATGTATTCCCTTGTCATAAGCACAGTGGCGGCATATATATGCGTATGCGTCTACAGAATGCTGTCGGACGGCAGGGAGCTTGACGATGAGTACACCTTGGTTATAGGGGAAAAGGGCAGGCATATAAGCATTCCGGCGGCGCTTGATACGGGAAATGTACTGCGCGACAGCTTTACGGGCAAACCGATTATAGTATGTCCCTGTGAAAGGCTGGGGGAAATATATGAACATATACCGACTGATATCAGCGCTTCGGATACTTCCCAAGGTATGCACGGCTGGCGTTTTATTCCTTACAGCACTGCTTTGGGGGAGGGGCTTATGCCTATAATTTCACCAAAGGAGATGTGGGTGAAAAATCGGCGGACGGGAGAGATTTCAAGGCCGAACGCATACATAGGCGCAGCTTCGGGGCAAATGGTTACGGCGGTATTTAATCCGAAAATTTTATAGAAGGGAAGATATAATATGTTATCAGCAATAAAAATCGGCATGAAGAGGATTATTTTGCAAATAAGGCAGACAACGGGGAAAATATGCGGTATTGAGGTCAATGACGTATACTATATAAACGGACCTGAAGCCCTGCCGCCGCCCCTTACCCGAAAGGAAGAGGCGGATGCCTTTCGTATGCTTTCCACCGAAAGGGAGAGGGCAAGGGAGCTGCTTATTGTCCATAATCTTAGACTGGTTGTGTATATAGCGAAAAAAATTCGAGTCAACGGGGATATGCATAGATGACCTTATTTCCATAGGAACAATAGGTCTGATAAAGGCGGTAAATACCTTTTGTCCCGAAAAGAACATCAAGCTTGCCACCTATGCGTCCAGGTGCATAGAGAATGAGATACCTATGTATCTCCGAAAGGCAAATCAGCGCAGGAATGAAATTTCCATTGACGAACCTCTTAATGTGGATTGGGACGGAAACGAGCTGCTGTTATCCGACATTCTCGGCACAGATGAGAATGCTGTCAACAGTGATATTGAGGAAAAGGAGGAGAGGGACACGCTGCTTAAGATGGTAGAGGAGCTGCCGGAGAGGGAAAGGGTAATAATAGAAATGCGTTTCGGGTTAAAAACGGCAAGGAAATGACACAAAAGGAGGTAGCGGACGTAATAGGCATATCCCAGTCGTACATATCGCGGCTGGAAAAGAAGATTATAAAGAAGCTGAGCAGGGGCGGTCTGCTCTAATAGAGAATAGAAAATGGAGAATAGAAGATAGAAATTTCACCTGTTAGTTACAAGTAAAGCACTTCAAAAATGAAGTAACGGTTCGTACCTCTATCTTCTTGCTTCTAATCCTCTTGCTTCTAGTAGGGCAAGAATTTTCGCCTGTTCTACTTGAAAATAGAAAATGGAGGATAGAAAATGGAGAATAGAAGATAGAAATTTCACCTGTTAGTTACAAGTAAAGCACTTCAAAAATGAAGTAACGGTTCGAACCTCTATCTTCTTGCTTCTAATCCTCTTGCTTCTAGTAGGGCAAGAATTTTCACCTGTTCTACTTGAAAATAGAAAATGGAGGATAGAGAATGGAAATTTACTCGCTCACGGTGTTGAAAGCGTTTCAAAGATAAAGTATAGTATCTTAATTCTTCTATCCTCTTTCTTCTAATCTTCGTCCTCCAGTAGTAAAGCATTTCACAGATAAAGTCACGGTTCATTGTTTTTTCTATCCTCTTGCATCAGCCTGCCCCTTAATTTTTCTTGCCCAAATACTTAGGTCGGAAATATTTCACATAGAAGTCGTAAATTATTTTAATGGTGTAGTCGTAAAGCAGGAAAACAAGGTTAATAAATACCATTACGCCAAGCACGGCATATTCTCCCAAAAAGGCAAATTCGCTGAAAAAGTCATAGGTGCCCATAATAAAAACTATTAGCCTGTACCATATAACCATAGCGGCATTGAAAACAGCCAGCTTTATTATAATGCGCAGGGGTGCAATACGGAGCTTATTAAGCTTAGGCAGGATAATGGGGTAATAGCCGAAAAACATAATAAACAGCGTAGCCGCCTCCTTGTCAGGGGTAAGGAAAAGGGACAGCAGGGAAACTGCACAGTATGCGGCAAAAGCCCAGCTTGTGCTGACCTCCCGCGCAACGACAATCATCAGCGCGCCCGCATATATGGGAATAGCCATACTTAACAGGGGCATTATTCCCGTGAGAAACATCAATGAAAGGCAAAGAGCGCTTACGACTCCGCCTATAGCGACCTTATAGCTTGTACGGCTTGCGCTTTTCGCAGCCGTATTTTCCGTGGTATTATTTTTCGGTGAAATAGCGATCACCCTCCCGAAGCTGACAGAAGCTTTGCACTTAATCGTTTATGCTGCTATTATATCACATTATTCACAGAATGTCAAAGGCAGGGGAAAAGCTATTAGAGGATAGAAGATTGAAGCAAGAGGATAGAGATTGAATCTCCCTATATTCATAATTCGGCAACTTTTTTTCATTTTGTCAAAGAAATAAGTTATATAATTTTTTTCATTTTGTCAAAGAAATAAGTTATATAAACTGTTATAATTATTAATAGTATATTTTACGCATGGGATAATTTTTGGATGATTTACACAAATGCATTGCTGCCCCATGCCCATTCCCGCTTTTCTGCTTTTTGCGGTGCGGGACTGTAATTTTGTGGAGAAAGGGGTTTGGTTAGGAAATGTCGGATGCTGCTATCGCCGAAAGCAAGAAAAAAACAAAAAATTCCAAAGCTAAACAAAGTATACCCAAAACCTTTGCGGAACGTGTTTCCGATGTGGTGTACGTTATTTTGAGGATCGCCGTTATCGGGAATGTGTGTGTTATATTCTTCCCGAACCTCAATCCCGCACGGCTCAGCGGACTTATTAACAAGAATCTCTCACTGTTTTCCTGCGGAATTTCCTATAACTCGATTGTTGCCAATTTCGGACGTACGTTCAGAATGGGCTGGGCGCAGGAATCTACATTTCATTCCCTCCACTACTGCGCAATGCTGATTATCCTTATGGTTATAGTGGCTGCCGCGGGAGGATGTATGTCCTTAGGAAACAATAAGCTGAAAAGGTTCGGTCTTATTGCTACAGTTGTGGCAGGTGCGGGCGAGCTTGTTTCCATGGCATGGTTGAAGTCCCTTTACACCATTATCTGCAACGATGCTATCGCCGCGGATAAGGTCGATAAGGTCAGTCCCCAATATCCCGCTACCGTAAATTATATTTACATGGCTCTTGCCATAGTGCTTGTAGTATGCTCTTTGGCGGAATTTTTCTTGGTTAAAGCGCCCGAAAAGGACGCACGGTGCAGCATGGAACCGAAATTCCAGCTTTTCCTTATGATGCTTCCTATTATCGCTCTTGCATTTGTATTCAGCTATCTTCCCCTTTACGGCTGGAGATATGCGTTCTTTGATTACAAATCGGGCGAAACGCTGAGTATGGATAACTTTGTGGGATTTAAGTGGTTTACCTCGCTCCTGCAAAACAGCGCTACAAAGCGTGATATTGTAAACGTTCTCAAAAATACCTTTGCAATGAGTGGACTGGGAATACTTACAAGCTGGATTCCTATGGCTTTTGCGGTATTTCTTTCGGAAATAAAGAACACCCATTTCAGACGGGTTGTTCAGACTATTACCACCATACCGAATTTTATAAGCTGGGTTCTTGTTTACGCTATTGCACTGGCTATATTCTCCACAGACGGATTTATCAATACCATGATAAACAGCGTTTCCTCTCAAAGCGTCGCCACCAACTACCTTATGTCCGACAGTCATATGTGGCTTAAAATGCTTGCATGGGGTCTTTGGAAAGGCGTGGGTTGGAGCGCAATTATATACATAGCCTCCATTTCCGGTATCGACCAAGGCTTGTACGAGGCGGCTACCGTTGACGGTGCGGGAAGATTTGCGAAAATGTGGTATATCACCATTCCCGAGCTTATTCCCACATACTGCGTTCTCCTGCTTATGTCCATAGCGAACATTCTTTCCAACGGAATGGATCAATACCTTGTATTTGAAAACGCTATCAACTCCGAAAAGGTTCAGGTGCTTGACCTTTACGTATATACCCTTGGAATAAATTCCGGACTTATACCGCTGTCAACGGTTATCGGTATGCTCAAATCCATAATAAGCGTTGCTCTCCTCTTTGCCGCAAACGGTATTTCCAAGCTTATCCGCGGCGAGAGCATTGTGTGAAAGGAGAATAGACCGATATGGCTGAAAACACTAACACTGTTGATGTTAAGAAAATCAAGGAAACCGGAAGCACTCTCCATTCAAAGCCTACCGTGGGTGACGTGGTTTTCAACATTCTTAACTATGCGTTCTTTATTATATTTACACTAAGCTGTATTTTCCCGTTTTATTACATCTTTATAAATACCATTTCCGACTCGGATCTTGTTGCAAAGGGCGCTATTACCCTGATACCTCATCAGCTTACCATTAGTAACTATGTGGCAATGGGAAAGGTCGGCGACCTTTGGACATCTGCACTGGTTACGGTGCTTAGAACGGTAATAGGTACGGTTCTTATGGTAATGGCATCCTCCCTTGCGGGATACCTCGTTACCAAAAAGGAAATGTGGCACAGGCAGTTCTGGTACCGCTTCCTTGTAATCACCATGTACTTCAATGCGGGACTTATTCCATGGTATCTGAATATGTCAATGCTGGGTCTTACCGATACCTTTGCGGCATATATCATACCGGCGATAGTTTCTCCCTATAACATCATTTTGGTAAAGACCTACATAGAGTCAATACCTGCCGAAATCGAGGAAAGCGCCTTTATTGACGGCGCAAGCTACTGGACGATTTACCGCAAGATCATATGGCCGCTGTGCAAGCCGATACTTGCTACCATAGCGATTTTCGGTGCAGTGGGACATTGGAATTCTTTCCAAGATTCCCTTATCCTTAACGCCAATTCACCAAGCCTTTATACATTACAGCACAGACTTTATATCTATCTTAACCAGTCGTCAAATTTAGGTGCAATGATGTCCTCAGGCACAAGCGCATCTGATTCGGCGGCACTGTCAAGCACCTTCAACACCAAGATTATTCAGTACACAATTTCCATGGTTACAATAATCCCCATACTCTGCGTTTACCCCTTTATGCAAAGGTACTTTGAAAAGGGTCTTATGCTTGGCGCGGTTAAGGGATAATTGGGATAAATTTACGAGGAGGAGATTTATGAAAATCAAGAAGATTATCGCGGCGGCACTTTCGCTGTGTATGCTGTTTTCCTTTTCAGGCTGCGGTGAGGTAGTTACTCCCGATGCGAGTACCACCACTGCCGCCAACGAGGAAGCAAATGCGGACAGCACCGAGGCTGCAAGCGATGACGGCGCAGAGGCTGCCGAGGGTGAAACCGCCGAGGAAACCACCGCCGACACAGAAACGGACGTTTTGGCGGAGCTTAAGGTGCTTTACGGTGATGATACCATTCAGATTACCGTATACAGCCAGCTTGCCAACTATTCCGGAAAGCTTACCGGCTGGTTTGCCGAGGTTCTCAAGCAGAAATTCAACTGTGAGGTAACAATTATCCCCGAATCGGACGGTACATTCGATACAAGAATGGAGTCGGGCAATTTGGGTGATATTGTAATATTCGGCTCAAACGGCACAAACTATCAGCGTGCCGCAAAGGAGGGTATGCTCTTTGACTGGAACGAGGACGACCTTCTTTCCGAATGGGGTTCATATATCGAGGCGAATATGCCTTATGCCCTTGAGAATAATATGAATCTTAACGATTCCTTCGGTGCGGGTCAGACCCTTTACGGCTTCGGTCACAATGTAGCAACCTCCACAGACGATCACGAGGCGTTCTTCTATACAATGGATCTGCGCTGGGATCTCTACAAGGAGCTTGGCTACCCCGAGCTTAACACAATGGACGACCTTTATGACCTCTTTGTCAGCATGAAGGAAATTTGTCCTACCGATGAAAACGGCAACGAAACCTACGCTATGTCGCTGTGGCCCGACTGGGACGGCAATATGGTTATGTATGTAAAGGCATTCGCGACCTGCTACTGGGGCTATGATGAAATGGGCTTCGGTCTTTACGATGTAGAGAACGGTACATATCACGATGCCCTTGAGGAGGGCGGTCCTTACCTTACCGCACTTCAATTCTTCAATAAGCTCTATCGTGCAGGACTTATCAACCCCAACTCCATGACACAGACCTATAATGAAATGGCTGAAAAGGTTGCGGCGGGCGGAGTATTCTACTCTATCTTCGACTACGCAGGCTCACAGCTTTACAACAGCGAGGAGCATTTGAAAGCAGGCACAGCAATGTACCCTGTCGTTCCCGATGACGCATCGCCTCTTGCTTACGGTATGAACGTACTGGGCGGCAACAGAATTTGGACAATCGGTGCAAATACCGAATATCCCGAGCTTTGCATGGCTATCATAAACTGGCTCTGCACACCCGAGGGATATATGACCTACTGGTACGGTCCCGAGGAGCTTTGCTGGTACTATGACGAGGAGGGCAATACCTGCTTTACCGAGTTTGGCGAAACCGCAAATGCCGACAAGAAAGGCACAACCATGCCGGACGAATGGGGCGGCGGAACATTTGACGACGGTTCATTCCAGGCTAACAACACCACATGGACAAAGGATGCGTCCAACCCCGATTCCAACGGCGAAACCTATAACTATGTCAACTGGAAGAGCAGACGTACCGAAACCACCTACGATATACTCAAGGATTGGCAGGAATGGTCGGGTGCTTATGAATCCCAGGAATACATGGATACAGTAAATTACAAGGTATCCCTTGCAACCTCCTACACCGAGTCCGATCAGAGCGATGAGCTTAAGATTATCTGGGAGCAGGTTAAGAAGTGTATCGTAAACTACTCATGGCAGGCAATCTATGCAAGCAGTGACGAGGAATACGAGCGCATTGTTTCCGAGATGATTGCAAAGTGCGCAGAGTACGATCCCAATGGTGAGTGCCTTGCATGGTGCGAAAATGAAGCAGCAATAAGATGTGCCCTTGAGGACGAAATCCGCTAGGCGGTCTGTGACCGCAGCCGCCGTCTCCCGCCGACCTTAGGTGTTTTTGAATTGCGTAAGTAAGCCGATCGACAGTTAGCTGTCGGTAAACAAACTAAAGCAATAGTGAACGGCGAGGGGCGGCGTAAGTAAGCCGGGTGCAGGGCCGCGGTCCTGCCGAGGATTCTTAAGGGCGAGTAGCCCTTAAGCGGGTGTGGGCAGAGCCCACTTGTGCCGTAGGCACAAAAAGCATAGCAACGTAAACAAACGCTTTTGTAAGAGTGCCGCACTGTGAATACGAGTAGGCGCTGTGCGCCTACAATGTATTCACGCAAAATCGGAGATTTTGCCGAAAACGTACTTGTCACTATAAAAAACATTTCCCCACGGTTAAAACACACTTGTAACCGTATAAAAAACATTTCCCCACGGTTAAAACACACTCGTAACCGTATAAAACATTCCCCCACACGGCTAAAACAAACTCGTTATTCCATATCAGGTGAGTATATGCCAAAATTCTTTAGTCCCGACAGCAAGGTATATAGGTTCATGTCGCGGTTTACGGATATATTCGTGCTGAATATGATGTGGCTGCTGTTCAGCCTGCCTATTGTGACACTGGGAGCGTCAACAATCGCCGCATACACGGTCACACTGCAAATGGCGGATAATACCGAGGGACACCCTGCCCCCGAATTTTGGAAAGCTTTCAAAAGCAATATCAGACAGGGTATACCCATGTCCTTTGTGACTATTCTCTGTATATGGGTTCTTTACTTGGACTTTCAGATTATTTCCGTCACGGAGGAAAATAAAATCATTTACATGATAGTGGGTATCGTTACGGCGTATGTGTTCGTATTTTCCCTGCTTTACGGCTACCCGCTCCTGGCGAGATACGAAAACACGGTGCTGCATTGCCTGCAAAATTCGTTCAGAATAAGTATGCGGTATTTTCTGCGTTCCGTAATGCTGCTGATTATCCTTGCAGTGGAGCTTGCGCTGATTTTCTGGAATTACACATCTATTTTTATAGGACTGCTGATAGGTCCTGCGCTTATTATGCTTACGGTCAGCGAGTTTGCCATAAGACTTTTCAGAGAGATTGAAAAATCACAGCAGGAGGAATAGAAAAGCGCTGTGACGGCTTCTGTGACAGTGGTGATATTGCTGTAATAACACACAAAAAAAGCGGTTAAAATTTGTGGGAACACACATTGATTTTTTTTCGGATATATTGTATACTGTAAGTATGTTGAATTATGTGTTTTTACACTAAAATTAATTTATTGGAGGAGATAATTTATGAAATTCAAGAAGTTAATTGCTACCGTTGTAGCATCGGCTTTGGCAGCAGTAAGCGTTTCCGCTATGTCTGTTGTATCCGTATCTGCGGCTGATACATATCATGCTTATATCGGTGTTCAGTCTGCAAGCTATACTTTCAGAAATGCTTGGAATGAAACCTCTTACGGGCAGGGCGTTGTTGCTGATGACGGTACCGTATATTTTGACCAGCTCACAGGCTGGGAGGGCGCTGACGCTGTAAACAAGGGCGGCGACTTCGTTGATGCTGAAATCACAGGCGACGGCACTTATTCTGTAAGCGTTTCCAACTTCGATTTCGGTGAGGATGAAAGCTTTAACCTGCTCTTTGTTTCAACCGATATTCCTATCGATACAGGCGCTACTATTACCGATGTTAAGGTTGTCCTTGACGGCAATACAAAGTATACCTTTGATGAGGCTTATCTTAGTCCTGATGAGAACACCTACCTCCAGCCTATGGCTATCAACATTTGGAATGATGACCTTGGCGGTTCTGACGGACTCTTTGGCTACATCATGCCTACCGATTCTATCGAGATTCAGTTCACTGTAAGCGGTCTTGGCGATGCAGCTGCTGCTGAAGAAACCGAGGAAGAAGAGGAAGAGGTTGTTGTAGAGGAAGAAGCAGTTGTTGAGGAAGAAGTAGTTGTTGAAGAAACAGTTGCTGTTGAAACCACAACCGCTGCTAAGACCGGCAATGCTTCCGCTGCAGGCATGGTTGCTGTAGCTGCTGTAGCTGCTGCTACCGCTGTTGTTACTTCCAAGAAGTTCAAGAAGTAATTTTAGCAAGCTAATTCAGAAATCGCTCGTATTCCATATACGGGCGATTTTTTATGCATCGGAGTTACAGCGATATTATGCTGCTTTGAGAAAAAAGCAAGCGTTCAATGAAAAAATGGAGATTAGGCGCGGTTGACAAAACCGAGCCTTTGTGCTATGCTTATATGTATGAACGCACAGTTGTGAGGATGGTTTTACTATGGAGCTTACGGATTCAATAACCGCTCTGGACGGAGTGGGTCAGAAAAGGGCGCTGCTTTACAATAAATTAGGGATATATACCGTTGGGGATCTGCTTAACCATTTTCCCAAGGAATATACCGATTACAGCAATGTCTGCGCTATTGCCGATGCGCCCTTGGGAGAAACTGTTGTGGTGATGGGCAGGGTAACAAAGAAAATCCCCGCCGCGAGAATAAGGCAGGGACTTACCTTGTATAAGGTTATTGTTACCGATGACAGCGAATGCATTACACTGATTATCTACAACAACCGTTTCCTCTACGAGCAGTTTGAGGAGGGCGGCGAGTACAGGCTTTACGGTAAAATCAGCGGAAATCTCACAAGACGGGAAATGAATACCCCACAGGTCATTCCCGCCGATGAAAAAAATCTTCTGTGCCCCAAATACGTACTTACCGAGGGGCTTACCAAGGCTATGATTACAACGAATGTAATTCAGGCATTTAAGGCTATGCCCGACGCATTTCCCGAATTTCTTCCTGATGGCTTGAGGCAGGAGTATTCACTTTGCACCGAGGGATATGCCATGCAGAATATCCATATTCCCTCCAGCGATCATGCCGCCGAAATAGCCCAGCGGCGACTGGGCTTTGACGAGCTGCTTATTATGCAGTGTAGCTTAATGATGATGAAAAATGCCGTCAAGGAGCAAACGGGATGCAGAATGAGACTTCAAAATCTTAACGAGTTTTTCACCGCATTGCCCTTTGAGCCTACAAACGCACAGAAAAAGGCTTGCGCAGATATTGCCGCCGATATGTGCGGAGCTGCACCTATGAACAGACTTATTCAGGGAGATGTCGGATCGGGAAAAACCGCTGTTGCCGCCGCTGCTTGCTGGTTTGCCGCAAAAAACGGCTGCCAGTCTGCTCTTATGGCGCCAACGGAAATATTGGCGCGTCAGCATTATGCTACCCTTTGCGGATTTCTTGAACCCCTTGGAATAACCGTAGGCTGTCTTACGGGTTCAATGACGCCCAAGCAGAAAAAGGAGCTGAAGGATCGCCTTGCGGACGGCAGCTGTACTGTGGTCACGGGAACACACGCTCTTATTGCGGAAAGCACTCATTTCAGCCGCTTAGGACTGGTTATAACCGATGAACAGCACCGCTTCGGTGTAAATCAGCGAAAGGCTTTTGCGGAAAAGGGAGAAAAGCCCCACAAGCTTGTTATGTCCGCTACACCCATACCAAGAACCCTTGCGCTGATTATGTACGGGGATTTGGATATATCCGTAATTAATGAGCTTCCCAAGGGAAGACAGCCGGTTGAAACCTATGCGGTTACGGGAAAGCTCAGACATCGGGCGCTGGGCTTCGTACGGAGGGAGCTTGACAGCGGACGTCAGGGGTATATAGTCTGTCCTATGATAGAGGAAAATGAGGAAAACGAAGAGCTTCCCGTTCAGGCTGCTGTGGACTATTGCGAAAAAATATCAAAAAACGAGTTAAAGGGCTACAGCATAGGCTTACTTCACGGGAAAATGACCGCCGCCGAAAAGGACAGCGTTATGACCGATTTCAAGGAGGGACGATTGCAGCTGCTTGTTTCAACCACAGTTATCGAGGTAGGAGTTGACGTACCCAATGCCACGGTTATAATGATAGAAAGCGCGGATCGTTTCGGGTTATCCCAGCTTCATCAGCTAAGGGGGCGTGTAGGCAGGGGGCAGTACAAATCCAGCTGTATACTTCTTACAGACAATGCCACCGAGGAAACCAAGTCACGACTAAGGATAATGTCCTCCACCAACAACGGATTTATTATAGCGGAGGAGGATTTAAAGCTGCGGGGAGCAGGCGATTTTTTCGGAAACAGGCAAAGCGGTTTACCGCCGCTTAAAGTGGCAAATCTCTACCGTGACAGAGAGCTGTTAGCGGAGAGTGCCGAGGCGGTGAAAAAGCTTATTGCCGCAAGCCCCGATCTAAGCCGCTATCCTCTTTTAAGGGAAAAAGCCGAAAAGCTTCTCTCCGTAAACGGTTCGGAGGGAATGAATTAGCAGGGGCGGGGTGTCCCCGCAGCCACCGTCTCCCGCTGCCCTGCATTGCTGTGCAATGCCATAAAAGTGAATTGCGGCAACAAATAAACCGACAGATAACTGTCGGTATAAGAAGCAGGGCATTGTGCCAACAACAAAGGGCGGCGTAAAAAAGCCGGGTGCAGGGCTTGCAGTCCTGCCGAGTTTCCAAAGGCAGTGATATTTATATCACATAGCCTATTGGTGGGTGTGGGCAACGCCCACTTGTGCCCTACTAGAAGCAAGAGGATTAGAGGCAAGAAGTAAGATATATAGACCGTTACTTTATTTTTGAAGTGCTTTCAATGTATCAAACAGTTGGAATTTCTTGCCTCTTGCTTCTATTTTCTATCCTCTATTAGGGCACTTGTGAACACGAGCTGTTGCGAATGCAACAGCAATGTTTTCACGCAAAATCGGAGATTTTGCCGAAAACGTACTCGTAACCGTATATAAAGCACATTAAAAGTAAAGTAACAGGAGATTTTTTTATAGTCGGGCTTGCAGGGTTTTGCTTAGCAACACAGGGCGACTGAACTCGTAACCGTATAAAAGGCGTAAGAAATATGCCCGACAGCTAACTGTCGGGCATATTTCTTACGCAGTTCACTTTTATTTAACGCCGGCGGGAGGCGGTGGGTGCAGGCTCAGCCTGCCCTGTTTTATTCAGCGCAACCATTATCATCGGTATAATCACAAGCTGAAGTATAATTCCCGGGATAGCGTTGAGGAATGCGCCGGAAATAAACGCAGACCATGTAAATGCATTACCCTTAATTCCTAAAAGTACTATTTCCGCTATTCCCCAGACCAGTCTTCCACCTAGCATAGCCGCTATCAGACAGCGGTAGAGTGTTGCAACGCACCGTCGGCGGGAATGGGAATAAAGCAGACCTATCAATAAACCGTAAGCGGCAAGCTCAAATGCCATGGCTATTGCCGAGGGGTAAAGCACGGGCATACCGAACAGCAAGCTGCGCATTAGGGGCGTGACAAACCCTACAGCCAAACCGTACTGCCAGCCGCATATCAGACCGCACAGCATTACAGGTATGTGCATAGGCAGGAGCATACTTCCGATTTGAGGGATTTGTCCTGTTAGGAAAGGCAATACTATACCCAGTGCAAGGAACATTGCCGAGAGGGTCAGTTTACGTGTATGACCCTTTGCTTGTGCAGTCATTATAATCATCTCCATTGTAAGCATTTTATACCGAACTCACGCATATACTGTGATGAAAAACCATAGAAATATATTGCGTCAGCAGTATTATCACGGGTCGGTGTGGGGTGTATCAGAATGAATTTATTATCCTATGACAAACAGGAACGTCCGATTACTCTTGCGGAGTATATAATTGAAAACAAGGCTACAGTACGTGCGGCTGCCAAGCATTTTGGAATAAGCAAGTCCACGGTACATAAGGACATTACGGAAAAGCTGCCGAGGGTAAGCCCGACGCTTTATCCTGCTGTAAGGGAAATACTTGAAATAAATAAAAGGGAGCGGCATATAAGAGGTGGTCTTGCCACTAAGCATAAATATGAGCAGCAGGGTCGCAGACCCTGCACCCAGTGTCTCCCGCCGACTGTAGAGAACAATGAATTGCGGTAGCAAGCTGACCGACAGTTAAAGGCGGGCAAACAAACCGGTGCAATTTACCCATATCATAGGGCGGCGTAAGTAAGCCGGGTGCAGGGTCTGCGACCCTGCACTACTAGAGGCAAGAAAATAGAAGCAAGAAATTTCACCTGTTAGTTACAAGTAAAGCACTTCAAGAGAAAGTAAAATATCTTATTTCTTCTATCTTCTTGCTTCTAATCCTCTTGCTTCTAGTAGCACTCAAACCGTAGGTTTGCTGAAAACTCACAGTTACCCGTATTTCAAGCTTTAGGGTGTCTTGCTTTATATTATTGCCTTCACGGCATCGTCAAGCCAGCTTTGCTCTACATCTTCGATTTCACCCATGTCGCACTTTTCCGCAACCTGCGGGGAAACAGGCAGTCGTCCCAGTACCTTAAGCCCGCTTGCAGACGCTATTTCCTCTACATGGCTCTCACCATACAGCTTAATCTGCTTTCCACAGTCGGGACATTCTATATAGCTCATGTTTTCCACTACACCGAGAATGGGTATTTCCATCATGCTTGCCATTCCCACTGCCTTGCGCACTATCATGGAAACTAAGTCTTGGGGCGAGGTAACGATGATTATTCCGTCAACAGGGATAGACTGGAAAACCGTAAGGGGTACATCGCCTGTTCCGGGGGGCATATCGATAAACATATAGTCTATATCATCCCAAATAACATCTGTCCAGAACTGCTTTACTACTCCCGAAATAACCGGTCCTCTCCATATAACGGGGTCGGACGGATTTTCCAAAAGAAGATTAATGCTTATAACATTGATACCGCTTACGGTTTCTCTCGGGATAATTCCCTCCTCCGTTGCAAAAGCTGTGCCGCTTAAGCCGAACATCTTCGGTATGGACGGGCCTGTTATATCCGCATCAAGCACAGCTGTACGGTAACCTTTCTTTGCAAAATCAGAGGCGAGCAGTGCGGTAACGAGGGATTTTCCTACGCCTCCCTTACCGCTTACGATACCAATAACCTTTTTAACGGAGCTTTTTTCGTTGAGCTTTTCCAAAAAGCTCTGGGGTGATTGTCTTTCGGAGCAACTTTCGCCGCATGATGAACAGTTGTGACTGCATTCAGCCATATTATCAAATCCTTCCCTACTAGAGGCAAGAGGATTAGAGGCAAGAGGCAAGATGTTTAACTCGTTACTTTATTTTTGAAGTGCTTTACTTGTAATTAACATGTGAAAATTCTTGCTTCTTGCTTCTTAATTTCTTGCTTCTTAATTTCTTGCTTCTTATACCGACATCTAACCGTCGGTTTATTAGCTAACGCAATTCAAGGACATCTAAGGGCGGCGGGTGCAGGCTCAGCCTGCTCTTTTGCCATGGCGAGCATAAGCTTTATTCTGTTTTCTTGATTGACCTTGGTAGCGCCCGGATCATAGTCTATTGCAACTACATTTGAATTGGGGTAAAGGCTTCTCAACTTCCTTATCATGCCCTTTGCTACAATGTGGTTTGGCAAGCAGCCAAAGGGCTGTGTGCAGACTATATTGGGACAGCCTTGCTCAATAAGCTCGATTATTTCCCCCGTAAGCCACCAGCCCTCGCCCATTTTACAGCCACTGCCTATGACAGGGGCGGCGAGGGATTTTATATGAGCATACGAGGAGGGCGCAGAAAAGCCTTCCAGCCCCTTGCACACATCAATAAGTATGGTTTCAACCTTGGTCATGTAGTTAAACAGTATCATTATTCCCTTGTACATCGCTTGATTTCCCCCGTAAAGGCGAATATCTTCAAGTCGGTTGTCAATCTTGAAAAGCATAAATCCCGTAACTCCCGGAACAACCACTTCACAGTCCTGCTCCGCCAAAAAGCCCTCAAGGTTATTGTTGGCTATGGGGGAATACTTTACAAATACCTCTCCCACAACCCCCGCTTTAACCTTTTGGGTTCTCTCTATGGGGATCACCTTGAAAAGCTCCGCCATGTAAAGGAGATTTTCACGAATTTCCTTTACGGAAATGCCCTTTCCCTTGTCGAATATATCCGATATGTACTGTACACATTCGGTTATAACGTCCTCCGTCTGTCCCTTGTTTACCTCGTAGGGACGGGTTTGGTTGGAAAGCTGCATCATTAAATCACCGTAAATTATGGCGGCGGCGGCTCTCCTCAGCATAGGCAGGGTAATTTTAAACCCGGGGTTGGAGTTCATTCCCGAAAGATTGACCGAGATAACGGGAACATTCTGCATACCCGCATTTATAAGCGCTTTTCGGAGCAGAAAATAGTAGTTGGATGCACGGCAGCCGCCGCCCGTTTGGATAATCATAACAGCGGTTTTATTTAGGTCGTACTCTCCGCTTAACAGCGCTTCCATAAGCTGACCGATAACTATCAATGCGGGATAGCAGGTGTCGTTATGTACATACTTAAGTCCCGCATCTATACAGTGCTGCTTTTCACCCTTGAGTACAACGGTATTATACCCGCTTTGCTTGAAAATATGGTCAAGGAGGCGAAAATGTATAGGCAGCATTGAGGGAATAAGTATTGTATGTGTCTTTTTCATTTCCTTGGTAAAGGGCGTTTTAGGGTAAAGGTCATCGATTTTTTTACATTCCTCTCCCGTGGCACAAGCGCCTGTTGAGTAACCCTTTTCATCGGTTATCCGCATTACTATCTTCCCTCCTCCTTATCGAGGGCGGCGAACAGACTTCTCAGCCTTATTCTTACCGTTCCTAAGTTGGTAATTTCATCTATCTTTATCATTGTATAAAGCTTTCCTCTGCGTTCCAGCATTTCCCTTACTTCGTCCGTGGTAATGGCGTCAACACCGCATCCGAAAGAAACAAGCTGTACAAGCTGCATATCAGGCTGTGTGCCGATGTAGCTTGCTGCGGCGTATAGCCGTGAATGATAAGTCCACTGATTGAGGACATTGCTCTTAAATTCTCCTGCCAAGTGGCTTACACAGTCCTCGGAAATAACCGCCGTATTGTAGGAGGTAATGAGCCTGTCAATGCCGTGATTAACCTCCGGGTCAACGTGATATGGACGTCCTGCCAGCACGATAATCGGCATATTGTCCTTTCGTGCGGCTGCAACGATTTCAGCACCCTTTTGACGGATTTTCGCCATATAGCTTTCGTACTCGGAAAAGCCTGCGTCTACCGCCTTTTTCATTTGGACGGGAGTGTACTCAAACCCGTACTTTGCCAGTATATCTCTCAGCTTCGAGGGGAGATGCTTGCGGTTATGTATTCCGATATAATCCTTGATAACGGTAATTTCATCGCCGCAATTGGCGTCAATTACTTCGGGGTAATAGGCTACCACGGGACAGTTGTAGCACTTATCCGATTGCCCCTCATTTATATTGTAGGTCATACAGGGGTAGAAAATTGTTGTGATACCCCTCTCGGCAAGACGCTTCACATGACCGTGAATAAGCTTTGCGGGATAGCATACGGTATCGCTGGGGATAGTGCCCTGACCCTCGGTGTAAAGCTCTCTGTCGGAAACGCAGGATACCTCGTAGCCTATACCCAGCGCCTTGAAAAATCCGTTCCAGAAAGGAAGAAGCTCATAAAAATTCAGTCCGAAGGGTATGCCAAGCTTTTTACCGCTCCCCTCAAGGGTGAAATATTCCTTTAAAAGGGAAAGCTTGTAGCTGTATATGTTGAACTGCGAACGATCCGCGCCCTTTGATACGGGCTTATCGCAGCGGTTACCGCCTATGGATCGTCTTTTTTTGTCAAAGGTATTTACCGTAAGGCGACAGTGGTTGCTGCAGCCCTTGCAGACGGTGTTGGTGGTTTCGTAAAGCAGTGATTCCAGTGCTTCAAGGGTAAGGGTTGATGAGGATTCCTTTTCGTGAGCCTTTGCATAGACGGCACAGCCGTATGCGCCCATAAGTCCCGCAATATCGGGGCGTACAACTTCTGTCCCCAATTCTCGCTCAAAGGCACGGAGAACTGCATCACTGTGGAATGTTCCTCCCTGAACCACAATGTGACTGCCAAGCTTTTGGGGGTTATTTGTACGGATAACCTTGTAAAGGGCGTTTCGTACAACGCTTATGGAAAGTCCTGCGGAAATATCCTCCACAGTCGCACCGTCCTTTTGCGCCTGCTTGACGGAGCTGTTCATAAAAACAGTGCAGCGAGAACCCAAATTTACGGGCCTTTTCGCAAAAAGTCCCTTTTCGGCAAATTCCTTCGCTGTCATACCCATAGTATTTGCCATAGTCTGTAGGAATGATCCACAGCCGGAGGAACAGGCTTCGTTCAGGAATATATTGTCAACAGTGCCGTTTTTCAGCTTAAAGCACTTAATATCCTGCCCGCCTATGTCAATGATAAAATCAACCTTGGGGCTGAAAACCTTTGCGGCGGTATAATGCGCCACAGTTTCAACAATGCCGAAATCAAGACCGAAAGCTGTTTTTGCCAAGTCCTCGCCGTAGCCCGTGGCGGCTGACGCGGCAATTTTTATCTGCGGATATTTTCTGTAAAGCTCGGTGAAATAGCGTTTGAACACAGGCACAGGGCTTCCGCCGTTGGGGGAATAGAAAGAATCCAGTATTCGCCCGTCCTCATCGGTAAGAACCGCCTTAATGGTGGTTGAACCTGCGTCCACACCGAGATAGGCTTTTCCCGAATAGGAAGAAATATCGCCGTATGCAGCCTTACAGCTGCTGTGACGAGCCTTAAAGGCGTTATATTCCTCCGAGTCGGCAAAAAGGGGCGGTTCATATTCATACTGCGCCTTGCGGCTATGCTCCGAAAGACGGCGGATAACGTCATCGATATCAAGCGGCTCATAGGAGGAAGCCTCAAGACAGGTGCCCAGTGAAACATAGTAAAGGGAATTTTCGGGACATATTCCCTTAATATCCAAGGTTTCGTCAAAGGCGCGGCGCAGCTCCGACAGAAAGGTGAGAGGGCCGCCCAGATAGAGAACATTTGAGGTGATTTTTCGTCCCTGCGCAAGTCCCACAATAGTCTGATTTACCACCGCATGGAAAATAGAGGCACAGACATCACATCTGTCCGCACCCTGGTTGAGAAGCGGCTGAATATCCGATTTAGCGAAAACGCCGCAGCGAGAAGCAATCGTATAAAGCGTAGTGCTGTTTTTTGCAAGCTCGTTCATGTCATCGGGGGTAATGTTCAGAAGCGTAGCCATTTGGTCGATGAAAGCGCCTGTACCGCCCGCACAAGAGCCGTTCATACGAACCTCTGGGGAGTTACCGAAGAAAAGTATCTTTGCGTCCTCACCGCCCAGCTCTACGGCGCAATAGGTTTCGGGGTAATACTTACGCACCGCCATTCTCACGGCGTAAACCTCTTGCACAAAGGGGATTCCGGCAGTCTCCGCCGCCCCCATTCCCGCTGATCCGGAGAGAGCCATATGTACCTGTTTTTCCCCGTGGGGAAGCACCTTAGAAGCGGCGGTCAATATTTCGGCAGTTTTTTGGGAGATAAGGGAGAAGTGACGTTCATACCTATTAAAAAGGATGTTCCCTTTTTCGTCCGTGATAAGACATTTTATAGTGGTAGACCCTATATCCAGTCCGATTGAATACATTTATAACACACCTTTTGGAGAATTGAGCGGTCACTGACCGTCTCATTCTATATTATAGCACAGTAATATTAAAAAAGCAAATTAAATTTTATAGCAATCATCAAAAATGCTGTCAGTAGTTTGACGCATGGAACCATCCCTTAATATCGTCGCAGGTAACCTGAAGCAGAGCGGCTTCCACAGCGGCGTGCAACGCCTCTTTTGTACGAACCTTCCCTTTGCGAAGGCAGGACTTCATCTTCGACCACATTTTTTCAATGGGATTTAAATCGGGACTATATGGCGGCAGATAGAGCGGCGTGATTCCGTTCTGGCGCAGAAGCTCCTCTACTCCCTGTACATGATGGGAGCGTAGGTTATCCATGACGACAATATCGC
>MSHL01000052.1 GCA_001941135.1 Ruminococcus sp. Zagget11 | reverse complement strand
ATTTCTGCGATGAGGTCTTCCTCCACCTCTTTCTTCAGTTTTGGAGGGCGTCCCGTTGACTTTCGTCCTCTTCTTTCAACATAGAGTCCTTCTTTTCCTTCTTCAAGGTAGATTCGTTCCCAATCGGCGGCTCGTCTGTGCGGCAATTCAAATCTTCTCTCTATTTCTTTTTAGCTCAGTTTTTCCTTTTGCATTGTTTCTACAACCATGATTTTAAATTCTGGTGTATACCTTTTGTTTGGCTTTCCTTTAGGCATAAAAATATCCCCTTTCATTAGACTTTTAATTGGTATATTTATATTATACCACATTGTCTAACAAAAGGGGAGCACTTCAAACAAAAGGGGAGCACTTCATAACTGCTAACCGCTTTTTATAAGTATATTTTGTTTTGCTTTAATTCAATGCCCGTTCAAGCTTGATTACTCATCTTCTTCGTCACTTTCGGGCATTTCCCAGTTGTGGTAAACATTCTGTATATCGTCGTTGTCCTCAAGATGTTCGAGAAGCATATTCATCTTTCTGACAGCTTCCTCATCGGTAAGGGTAGTATAGTTTGACGGTATCTTTTCAGCCTCAGCGGAAATAACGCTGTATCCCTTTTCCCTGAGAGCCTCGGCAATTTTGCTTACATCGTTGGGTTCGGTTTCAATTTCCACCTCTTCCTCATTCATGGAGAAGTCGGAAGCACCCAGGTCGAATATATCCTCCATTACCTTGTCCTCGTCAAGACCTGTGTTTTCCAGGATTATAATGCCCTTTTCCGAGAACATAAAGGATACACAGCCCGTAGTACCCAGATTTCCGCCGAATTTGTCAAAATAGTGGCGTATATCTCCCGCGGTTCTGTTCTTGTTGTCGGTAAGGGTTTCCACGATTACCGCAACACCGCCGGGGCCGTAGCCCTCGTAAACGTTGGCTTCATAGTTGGTTTTGTCGCTGTCGCCCATAGCCTTCTTGATAATCCTGTCAATATTGTCGTTGGGGACATTGTTCGCCTTTGCCTTAGCGATAAGGTCACGCAGCTTAGCGTTGTTGTTGGGATCACCGCCGCCCTCCTTGACGCAGACAGCCATTTCGCGGCCTATTTTGGTAAAGACCTTAGCCTTTGCGCCATCGGCAGCTTCTTTTTTCCTTTTGATATTGTTCCATTTAGAATGACCTGACATATTATCATTACTCCTTTTTTTAGATGATAGATAATAGAAGTAGGAGGATAGAAGTGTTTAACCCGTAACTTTATTTTTGAAGTGATTTACTTGTAACTAACAGGTGAAATTTCTTGCCTCTTGCCTCTAATCCTCTTGCCCTACTAGAAGCAAGATATTAAGAAGCAAGAAATTCCAACTGTTTGATGCATTGAAAGCATTTCAAAAATAAAGTAACGGTTTATATATCTTGCCTCTTGCTTCTAATCCTCTTGCCTCTAGTAGCGTAGCAAAAACTCCTTACGCCGACATACATTGTCGGTAAATTATATCAAAAAGCTCTTGCTTTCTTTCCTCCGCTTTGGTAAGCTCCAGCCAGCCGAATAGGGCTTCCAGTGATGTGGCTTTGTGGTATTCAATGGGATTGGAGTTTTTCGGGGTTGTACCGCTTCCCGTGTGGGCATTTCTCCCTCGCCGCATGACAGCCGCTTCATCCTCCGTCAAATACGGCTCGATAAGCTCCGCCGCCTGCGCCTGATAATGGGCGCAAACCCGCTCTACAGCAGCACTGTGAAGCTTCCCCACGGGCATATTCGATTCAAGGAGAAGCCGCTCGCGTACAAGCTGACTGTAAACGGCGTCCCCAAGAAAGGCAAGGGCTAAAGGACTGTATTGATTGGCATCTCTTTTTTCCATATAATCACCATCAGAAAACAAAGTCAAATTCAAAGCCGAAGATATTTACCGTATCGCCCTCCTCAATACCCATTTCCTCAAGGCGAGCAATTATCCCCGAATTTCGCAGGACTGTCTGGAAGTATTGCAATGATGAATAATCGTCCATATCCACCGTCCGCATAATATGCTCCAGCCAAGGCGCTTCAACGTAAAATACCGCATCGTCACCCCTTGTTATCTCAAACCGCTGACCGTTTCCGATATTGTCATCACGAACGATAATCGGCGCTTCAACCTCATATTCCTTGATAGGGGGAAGCTTTTCCAGCTCGGTGAAAACAGCGTTAATCAGCTCCGCTGTACCCTGTGTGGTTGCGGCGGAAATTTCAAAAAGGCGAATACCCTTTTCGGCAGCGAATTTGCGGAAGTGATCAAGCTGCTCCTCATTCGCCATATCGCATTTGTTTGCGGCAAGGATTTGGGGTCTGTTGGCAAGATCCTCGGAAAAGGCAGCCAGCTCACGGTTGATAATTTCATAATCCTCACAGGGGTCGCGTCCCTCGCTGCCCGAAACATCAACCACATGAACGATAAGTCTGCACCGATCAACGTGCCGCAGAAACTCATGTCCCAAACCGACACCCTCGGACGCACCCTCGATAAGTCCGGGAATATCAGCCATTACAAAGGATTTGCCCTCGTCAATTTTTACCACACCAAGCACGGGAGTGAGGGTGGTGAAATGATAATTGGCGATTTTCGGCTTTGCGGCGGAAACAACGCTTATAAGTGTGGATTTTCCCACATTAGGGAATCCGACCAGACCCACATCAGCAAGAAGCTTTAATTCAAGGGTCACTTCAAACTCCTCGCCGCAGAAGCCCGGCTTTGAAAAGCGTGGAATTTGGCGTGTAGGAGTTGCGAAACGGGCATTACCCTTGCCGCCCCTACCGCCCTTGGCGATGATTTTAGGCTCGTCCGATGACATATCGGCCATAACCCGACCCGTAGCGGCTTCGCGAACCACAGTGCCGCGGGGAACCTTTACAACAAGGTCGGGGGCATTTTTGCCTGTGCAGTTTTTAGCACCGCCGTTTTCGCCTTTTTGGGCGAAAAACTTACGCTTGTAGCGAAAATCGATAAGAGTGGAAAGGCTGTCGTCGGCAACGAAGATAATATCTCCGCCTTTTCCACCGTCGCCGCCGTCGGGACCGCCCGCCGCCACATATTTTTCTCGGTGAAAGGAAACAGCGCCATCGCCGCCGTCCCCCGCTTTAATTTTAATGACCGCTTTATCAACAAACATAATTTCATCCTTTTGAAAATGGAAAATAGGAATAAGAGAATAGAAGAATTAAGGTGCACTACTAGAGGCAAGAGGATTAGAGGCAAGAGGCAAGATATATAAACCGTTACTTTATTTTTGAAGCACTTTCAATATCCTATTAGAGGATTGAGGATAGAAGCAAGAGGATAGGAGAGATAAGATACGTTGCTTTATCTTTGAAGTGCTTTCAATATCGTGAACGAGTAAATTTCCATTATCTATTCTCCATTATCTATTCTCAAGTAGAGCAGGCGAAATTTCTTGCTCCCAGTAGCTTAGGTGAAAATTTCGATTTCTATCCCTCTGTTCCCACAAGTATAAAATGCAAAACACAGTAAGTATTATACCACTAAATACGTAAACTTGTCAATAGCTTAAGAAAAAATAGTCGTGACTGTTTAGATGCGGGAATTTTCAACTGCTTATTGTAGGATAGATAATGGAAACTTACTTTTTCACGATATTGAAAGCATTTCAAAAATAAAGTAAAAAATCTTATTTCCTCTATCCTCTTTATTCTATTCCCTATCCTCCAATTGAGCATATTTTACAGATGTATTGGGTGAGGGAGCGCGGAATTTAGCCAAAATTTTTAATAAAAAAAGCATAAAAGTCTTGACAAACGGGAAAAATGTGTGTATAATAATTTAGTGTGTGGGAATAGCAAGGGGCTTTTTTCATATTATTATTGAGGAAAGGAGTTGTATAGATGCCAACCTTTAACCAGTTAGTTCGTAAGGGAAGAGATGTCGTTGAGAAGAAATCTACTGCACCTGCTCTTCAGAAAGGATATAATTCCAAGAAGAAGATTGCAATTGATCTCAGCTCTCCGCAGAAGAGAGGCGTTTGCACAGCTGTAAGAACAGCTACACCTAAAAAGCCTAACTCTGCTATGAGAAAGATCGCCAGAGTAAAGCTCACTAACGGCAATGAGGTAACTGCTTATATCCCCGGTATCGGTCATAATCTTCAGGAGCACTCTGTTGTTCTTATCAGAGGCGGAAGAGTTAAGGATCTCCCCGGTGTACGTTACCACATCATCAGAGGTACGCTGGACGCACAGGGCGTTGCCAAGAGAAATCAGGCTCGTTCCAAGTACGGCGCAAAGAGACCTAAGGCAGGTAAGTAATCCGATTTGACGGGTTGCGTATGATTGTAGAAGCTCTATGAAACCACAATGTGGAGAATTCATTTTATATATAGATGAACCTCTCCTCGGTTGACAGACGTTTGTCGGCTGACAGCACCCGCTGTCTGTGGAATTGAACGAGTACCTATGATATCATTTTTATGAAGGAGGGAAGTATTGTGCCAAGAAGAGGTAATATAGCAAAGCGTGAGGTTCTCGCTGATCCTGTATACAATTCAGAGCTGGTTACCAGACTGATTAACAGCATTATGCTGGACGGCAAGAAGGGCGTTGCTCAGAAGATCGTTTACGGCGCATTCGACATTGTTGCCGAAAAGACCGGAAAGGACGCTTTGGAGGCGTTCAATGAGGCTATGGAAAATATCATGCCCCTTTTGGAGGTAAAGGCTCGCCGTGTAGGCGGTGCTACCTACCAGGTGCCTATGGAAGTAAGACCCGAAAGAAAGCTCACTCTCGGTTTGAGATGGCTTACAACCTACTCAAGAGCAAGAAACGAAAGAACCATGAAGGAAAGACTTGCTGCCGAGATTATGGACGCTATGAACGGTCAGGGCGGCGCTTGCAAGAAGCGTGAGGATACTCATAAGATGGCTGAGGCTAATAAGGCATTTGCTCATTTCAGATGGTAAGTCAAGTGCTGATTGCCGCAGCAAAGAAAAAAGAATTTTTAAGGTAGGCTGCGGCAGGACAGCCGCAGTTATATTATGGAGGTGATGTTATGCCAAGAGATTGTTCACTGGAAAAAACAAGGAATATTGGCATAATGGCCCATATTGATGCCGGTAAAACCACCACAACGGAGCGTATACTGTTCTACACCGGAATTAACCACAAGATCGGTGAGGTTCATGACGGTGCCGCTACGATGGACTGGATGGAACAGGAGCAGGAAAGAGGTATAACAATTACCTCAGCCGCTACCACGGCACACTGGGCCGATCATAGAATAAACATTATAGACACACCGGGTCACGTTGACTTTACGGTTGAGGTTGAGCGTTCCTTGAGAGTGCTTGACGGATCCGTTACCGTTTTCTGTGCCAAGGGCGGCGTTGAGCCTCAGTCTGAAACCGTTTGGAGACAGGCTGACAAGTACCAGGTTCCGAGAATGGCTTATGTCAACAAGATGGACATCATGGGTGCAAACTTCTTCAGAGTTGTAGACATGATGCACGAAAGACTTAAGTGTAATGCAGTCCCCATTCAGCTCCCTATCGGCGCTGAGGATTCATTCAGAGGTATTATTGACCTTGTTGAAATGAAAGCGGACGTTTACTACGATGACCTTGGTAAGGATATTCGCGTTGAGGATATTCCCGCTGATATGATGGATCAGGCTCAGGAATATCATGATAAGCTCGTTGAGGCTGCTGCCGAGATGGACGACGACGTTCTCAAAAAGTACTTTGAGGGCGAGGAAATCACTATCGAAGAGCTTAAAAGAAGTATCCGCAAGGGCTGTATCGAAAACAAAATTGTACCGGTTATTTGCGGTACTTCATACAAGAATAAGGGCGTTCAGAAGCTGCTTGATGCAGTGGTTGACTATATGCCCTCTCCTCTCGACATTCCCCCGATCAAGGGTGTAGATCCCGAAAGCGGTGAAGAGACCGTAAGGCACACATCCGATGATGAGCCTTTCTCCGCACTGGCATTCAAGATCGCTACAGACCCCTTTGTTGGAAAGCTCTGCTATTTCAGAGTATATTCCGGTACTGTTGACGCAGGTGCTACCGTACTCAACGCTACAAAGGACAACTTCGAGAGAATGGGACGTATTCTCCAGATGCATTCCAACCACAGAAAGGATATTGAAACCGTTTATGCGGGCGATATTGCCGCTTGTGTAGGTCTTAAGAACACTACAACCGGTGATACTCTCTGTGATCCCAAGCACCCTGTTATCCTTGAATCTATGGAATTCCCCGAGCCTGTTATTCAGCTGGCTATCGAGCCTAAGACCAAGGCAGGTCAGGAGAAGATGGGTATTGCCCTTGCAAAGCTTGCAGAGGAAGACCCGACTTTCAAGACTTGGACAGATGAGGAAACAGGTCAGACCATTATCGCAGGTATGGGTGAGCTTCACCTTGACATTATCGTTGACCGTATGCTCCGTGAGTTTAAGGTTGAGGCAAATGTCGGCGCTCCTCAGGTTGCTTATAAGGAAACCATTAAGAAGCTTGCTGATGTGGATCATAAGTATGCCCGTCAGTCCGGTGGTAAGGGTCAGTACGGTCACGTTAAGATCAAGGTTGAACCCAACGAGTCCGGTAAGGGATACGAATTTATCAACTCTGTTGTCGGCGGTGCTATCCCCAAGGAATATATCCCCGCTGTTGACAAGGGTATTCAGGGCGCAATGAAAGCAGGTGTTCTCGCAGGCTATCAGGTTGTTGACGTTAAGGTAACTCTTTATGATGGATCCTATCACGAGGTTGACTCCTCCGAAATGGCGTTTTCTATCGCCGGTTCTATGGCGTTCAAGGAGGCTATGAAGAAGGCTGATCCTTGCATACTCGAGCCTATCATGAAGGTATCCGCTATCGTTCCCGAGGATTACATGGGTACGGTTATCGGTGACCTTAACTCCAGACGTGGACAGATCCAGGGTCAGGAAATCAACAACGGAACCGCACAGGTTGATGCGCTTGTTCCGCTTTCGGAAATGTTCGGTTACTCCAATGACCTGCGTTCAAAGACACAGGGAAGAGGTCAGTATTCCATGGAGCCTCACAGCTATGTTGAGGTGCCCAGATCCGTTTCCGAAAAGATTATTTCCACAAGAAATAAGGGCGAGTGATTTTTTCACTCAACGCCCACGGAAAAATTATTCATTTGTGCGAAAATTTACAAAAAACTCTTGCAATTATGCCGATTATCTGTTAGAATAGTTACATGAGTTCCCGTAACTTAAATTAAAGGAGGAAAATCCAATGGCAAAGGCTAAATTTGAAAGAACCAAACCCCACGTAAATATTGGTACTATCGGTCACGTTGACCACGGTAAGACTACTCTTACAGCTGCTATCACAAAGTATCTTTCCCTTAAGGGTCAGGCACAGTTCGAGGACTATGCTAACATCGATAAGGCTCCCGAGGAGAGAGAAAGAGGTATCACAATCAATACCGCTCACGTTGAGTATGAGACTGACAAGCGTCACTACGCTCACGTTGACTGCCCGGGTCACGCTGACTACGTTAAGAACATGATCACCGGTGCTGCTCAGATGGACGGCGCTATCCTCGTTGTTGCTTCCACAGATGGACCTATGGCTCAGACCAAGGAGCATCTTCTTCTTGCACGTCAGGTTGGCGTTCCTTACATTGTAGTATTCATGAACAAGGCTGACCAGGTTGACGATCCCGAGCTTCTTGAGCTCGTTGAAATGGATATCAGAGAAACACTTGACAAGTACGAGTTCCCCGGCGATGATACTCCTATCATTATCGGTTCTGCTTATCAGGCACTTGTTTCCGATTCCAAGGATCCTTCCGCTCCTGAGTATGAGTGCATTGCTAAGCTCATGGACGCTGTTGACGAGTATATTCCTACTCCTGACAGAAAGGCAGATCAGCCGTTCCTTATGCCTGTTGAGGACGTATTCACCATCACAGGCCGTGGTACAGTTGCAACCGGTAGAGTAGAAAGAGGTCGGCTCAAGACTTCCGAGGAAGTTGAGATCATCGGTCTTACCGAGGAGAGAGCAAAGACTGTTGTTACCGGTATCGAAATGTTCAGAAAGATCCTTGACTACGCAGAGGCAGGCGACAACATCGGCGCACTTCTCCGTGGTGTTCAGAGATCCGATATCGAAAGAGGACAGGTTCTTTGTAAGCCCGGCTCTATCAACCCCCACACCAAGTTCTCCGGTCAGGTTTACGTACTGACAAAGGACGAGGGCGGCCGTCACACACCTTTCTTCAACAACTATAGACCCCAGTTCTATTTCAGAACAACCGACGTTACCGGTGTTGTAGCACTTCCTGCTGACAAGGAAATGTGCATGCCCGGCGATAATGTTGAGATTTCTGTAGAGCTCATCACTCCTATTGCTATTGAAGAGGGACTTCGTTTCGCTATCCGTGAGGGTGGTAGAACAGTAGGTTCAGGCGTTGTTACCAAGATTAATTCATAATCGCTGATACAAAGCTTTCAAGGCTCTCCCCAACAAGGGAGAGCCTTTTTTGCGGGTGGTCAATAAAGCAGCGCATTGCGTTAAAAAATGACCGACAACTAACTGTCGGTCATTTTACTTGCACTATTCATTTTTATCGCATTGCACAGCAATGCAGGGCGGTATGTATAGCTTAGCCCTCCCGGGGTGCGCTTACGGGACATACGTCTGCGCACGCTCCGCAGTCAACACAGGTGTCGGGATCGATAACATACTTGCCATCGCCCTCGGTTATTGCGGATGTGGGACATCCATCGGCACAAGCTCCGCAGCTGATGCATTCATCGGAAATAATGTAAGCCATAAGTGTTACCTCCTTGGTTATTTTAGGCAATAATGCCCGTGATATGCAGTGATACCGTTATCACCGCCTACCTATATTGTAGCACATTTGCAGTAAAAAGCAACAGGTAATTGTTAATTTTTTTATTTCCTAAAATATTTCGCCGAAAGACTTGAAATTTTACTGCAAATCGGTTAAAATATATGTGTGTGGTATTATTTCTGCTGCTAATGTTATTTTTTGGAGGGCTGTTTGTGATTTTACATAATCTTTCTCCTGATTTTTACATAGCTTCTGCCTGTGTGTTGCTTTGCTGTGACAGTATCGGGTCTTTCAGTAGAAGTGTATCTAAATTTAACCTTTGATATAAGCTGTGGTGTATAACCGCAGTTTTTTAATTTTCGAGGAGGTTCGGTTTATGAAAAAGGTTGCCGTTATTATGGGCTCGGACAGTGATTTTCCTGTGGTAAAGAGCTGCCTGTCGGAGCTGAAAGCATACGGAGTTCCTTTTGAGGCAAGGGTAATGTCCGCTCATCGTACTCCCGCTCTTGCCGCAGAATTTGCCGCTAATGCCAAGGAAAACGGTTTTGGCGTTATAATCTGCGCCGCGGGTATGGCTGCCCATCTTGCAGGTGTAATTGCAGGTCACACCACTTTGCCTGTTATCGGTATTCCCATGAAATCCACTTTCGAGGGTCTTGACGCCCTGCTCGCCACTGTACAGATGCCGTCCGGTATTCCCGTTGCGACTGTTGCTGTCAACGGTGCGAAAAATGCCGCATTGCTGGCTATTGAGATGCTCGCTCTGTCGGACGAAGCCCTTTCCGCTAAGCTGGAGCAGGCGAAAAAGGATATGATTGACGGTGTTGCCGCCAAGGATAAGGCTATTCAGGAGCAGATTGCGGCACTTTAACTTCACGCCAATTGCCGTGATACGGTAAATAAATATTATTAACTTATATTATTTTATATGGAGGAATTGATTATGGAAAACATAGTAAAAGGCGAACAGCTCTATGAGGGTAAGGCTAAGAAGGTTTTTGCTACCAATAATCCCGATTATGTCATTGTGGATTATAAGGATGACGCTACCGCCTTTAACGGCGAAAAGAAGGGTACTATCAGAGGCAAGGGCGTTGTCAATAACAAAATGACAAACTATATGTTCAAGCTTCTCGAGGAGCAGGGTGTTCCCACTCACCTTGTTGAGGAAATCAGCGACAGAGAAACCATTGTTAAAAAGGTTGAAATCGTTCCCCTGGAGGTAATCGTAAGAAACGTGGCTGCAGGAAGCTTTTCCAAGAAGCTGGCTATTCCCGAGGGTACACAGCTGAAATGCCCCACACTGGAATTCAGCTACAAGAATGACGATTTGGGCGACCCATTCATCAACGATTACTATGCTCTCAGTCTGGGACTTGCTACCAAGGACGAGCTTGATACTATTGCAAAGTACGCTTTTGCCGTAAATGATTTCATGCTTAAATTCTTCAAGGAGCATAATATCGACCTTATCGACTTCAAGATTGAGTTTGGAAGATTCCACGGTCAGATTCTCCTTGCCGATGAAATATCCCCCGACACCTGCCGTTTCTGGGACAGCACTACCCACGAGAAGCTGGATAAGGATCGTTTCCGCAGAGATATGGGCGGAGTTGAAGAGGCTTACCAAGAAATGATGAAACGTATTTTCGGAGAATAAGCTATGGGCGGTTTTTTTGGAGCAGCCTCGGAAAATGATTGCGTAAGCGATGTTTTCTTTGGCACTGATTATCATTCCCACCTGGGAACAAGGCGCGGTGGAATGGTGGCCTACGATGAGGAGCGGGGCTATCAGCGCAGCATACATTCTATAGAAAATTCTCCGTTCAGAACGAAATTTGAGGGTGATATCGAGGAAATGATCGGTAAGCTTTGCATAGGCTGCATAAGCGATACCGATCCCCAACCTATACTGGTTCGCTCTAAAATGGGAACATACGCTATCTGCACGGTGGGTATTATAACCAATTCCGATGAGCTGGAGCAGGAGCTGCTTAACGCGGGTTCGGAAAGCTTTGAGGCTATGAGCAGCGGAAGCGTTAATTCAAGCGCCCTTGTGGGTACGCTTATTGCCCGACGGGCTAACCTTGCAGACGGTATAAGCTATGCGCAGGAAAGAATAAAAGGCTCTCTTTCCTTGATTATAATGACCAAGCACAGGATAATCGCCGCAAGGGACAAGCTGGGCAAACTTCCTATTCTGCTGGGTAAGCGTGACGATGGGTACTGCGTATCATTTGAATCCTTCGCCTATCAGAAGCTTGGCTATGAAACCTGCTATGAGTTAGGTCCTGGGGAAATAGTGCAGATCACCTCAAAGGGATATGAAACCCTGCGTCCCGCTGAGGATAAGATGAGGATATGTACATTTTTGTGGACATATTACGGTTATCCCAATGCCGTATACGAGGGCGTCACCGTTGAAACCATGCGTACACGAAACGGCGAAATAATGGCGCGGAACGAGATTAAAAACGGCACTCTCCCCGATGTGGACTATGTGTGCGGAATACCCGATTCGGGCGTTCCCCATGCCGTGGGATATGCCAATGCCAGCGGAATACCCTTTGCAAGACCCTTTGTCAAGTACACTCCCACATGGCCCCGCAGCTTTATGCCGCAAAATCAGCGTATACGCAACCAGGTTGCGAAAATGAAGCTGATACCCGTCCATGAGCTTATCGAGGGCAAAAAGCTGCTGTTCGTAGACGACAGCATTGTAAGGGGTACGCAGATGCGTGAAACGGTTGAATTTCTCTATGCCAACGGCGCAAAAGAGGTTCATATGCGTTCAGCCTGTCCCCCGATTATGTACGGCTGTAAATACCTGAATTTCTCGCGGAGCACCTCAGAGCTTGACCTTATTGCAAGAAAGGTCATTGATGAGTTTGAGGGCGCAGAGGGCGTGAAGTATATAGAGGAATATTCCTCCTCGTCCACCGAAAGAGGAAAACGCTTAAGGGCGGAAATATGCCGCCGTTTGAAGCTGACGTCACTGGAATTCCAGCCTCTTGAGGGTATGATGGAGGCGGTCGGACTGCCCCGGTGCAAGCTGTGCAGCTATTGCTGGAACGGAAAGGAATGATTTTCCATGAGTGCCATTCACGAGGAATGCGGCGTTTTCGCCATTTACAGTCCCGAAACCACCGATGTGGCGGTGCAGACCTATATGGGACTTTACGCACTTCAGCACAGAGGTCAGGAATCCTGCGGAATTGTTGTAAATGACCGTGGTGTTTTTACCTATCATAAGGATTTGGGACTGGTTCATGACGTATTTACCAAGGACGTGCTGGAGCATTTGGGCGAGGGAAATATTGCTGTGGGTCATGTTCGATACTCCACCACGGGAAGCAGCCGCCGTTCAAACGCACAGCCGCTTGTCGTCCGCCATGTAAAGGGATCTATGGCTATTGCCCATAACGGAAATCTTACCAATGCCTACGAGCTGCGGACGGAGTATGAGCTGAAAGGCGCTATCTTCCACAGTACCAACGATACGGAGGTTATTTCCTACGCTATTACCGAGCAGCGTCTTGTATGCGGTTCGATTGAGGAGGCTGTGGAAAAGGCTATGTATCGGCTCAAGGGTGCATACTGTATTGCTGTAATGTCACCGCAAAAGCTGATTATTGCAAGAGATCCCGTAGGATTTCACCCGCTTTCAATCGGTAAGCTGGGCGACTCTGTTATAGCGTCCTCAGAAACCTGCGCTTTTGACAGCATAGGCGCGGAGTTTGTAAGAGATGTTCGCCCGGGTGAAATCGTGGTAATAGATAAAAACGGTATGCGTTCCATAACAACCCACTGCACGGACAAGCCCCATTTGTGCGTATTCGAGTATGTGTATTTCGCACGTCCCGATTCGCTGATTGAGGGTGCAAGCGTCCATAAGGCGCGGCTTAAAGCAGGCGAATACCTGTGGAAGGAGCATCCCGCCGATGCGGATGTGGTTATCGGCGTTCCCGACAGCGGATTGGATGCGGCTCTTGGCTACGCCAATGCTTCGGGAATACCTTACGGCGTGGGCTTTATCAAGAACAGATACGTAGGAAGAACATTTATTCAACCGAGCCAAACGGAACGCACAAATTCCGTTAAAATAAAGCTTAACGTGATTAAAGACACGGTTAAGGGCAAAAGAGTGGTTCTCATAGACGACAGCATTGTACGGGGAACTACCTCAAGACGAATTGTAAACCTTGTACGGGAGGCAGGCGCAAAGGAGATACATATGCGTATTTCCTGTCCCCCTTTTACCAATCCTTGCTATTTCGGAACGGATATAGACAGCAAGGAAAACCTTATCGCCTGTCGTATGTCGGTTGATGAAATATGCAGGGAAATAGGTGCGGATTCACTGGGCTATCTCAGCGTTGAGGGAGTAAACAGCCTGACGGACGCGGATTGCCGTTTCTGTGACGGCTGCTTTACAGGAAATTATCCCGCCGAAGTACCTATGGAAATACCCAAGGATAAGTTTGAATTTAAGATTGAAAAAAGCTAAAGGCGGTCAGTAAATGAAAAGTTTCTCTGAAAGCTACAAGAAAGCGGGCGTTGACGTTACCGCGGGCTATAAGGCAGTGGAGCTGATGAAGCAATATGTGGCACGGACAACTACTTCGGGCGTTCTGTCGGGAATAGGCGGGTTCGGCGGTCTGTTTGAGCTTGATGTTACGGGAATGAGCAAGCCCGTATTGGTTTCCGGTACGGACGGTGTCGGCACTAAGCTGAAAATAGCATTCCTTATGAATCGTCACGATACAGTCGGTATCGACTGCGTTGCAATGTGTGTCAACGATATTATCTGCTGCGGTGCAAAGCCACAATTTTTCTTGGATTATATCGCTGTGGGAAAGAACTATCCCGAAAAGGTCGCAAAAATCGTTTCCGGTGTAGCGGAGGGCTGCGTACAGGCAGGCTGTGCCCTTATCGGCGGCGAAACAGCGGAAATGCCGGGATTTTACCCCGAGGACGAATACGACTTAGCGGGATTTGCCGTAGGTGTGGTTGATAAGGACAAGATTTTGCAGCCCTCAACCCAAAAGGCGGGAGATGCGGTAATTGCAATTAAATCCAGCGGCGTTCACTCCAACGGCTTTTCACTGGTAAGAAAGGTATTTACCGTAAATGAAAGAAATCTTCTCCGTCATCAGTCGGATCTGGGAACAACCCTCGGCGAGGCGCTTATTATCCCTACAAAGATTTATGTAAAGGCGGTTATGTCGCTGCTTGAGGCGGTTAACGTCAAGTCAATAAGCCATATTACCGGCGGAGGATTTTACGAGAATATTCCTCGTTCACTCCCCAAGGGAATTTCTGCTAAGATTGATCGCAGTGCCGTACAGGTTCTGCCTATATTCGACCTTATTGCAAAAACAGGAAATATCCCCGAGAGAGATATGTTCAACACCTTTAATATGGGTGTGGGAATGGTTGTTGTCACCGACAAAAACGATGCGGATAAGGCTGTTGCGGCTATTAAGGCTGCGGGCGAGGACGCATATATCATGGGCGAGCTTACAGAAAGCGACGAGGGCGTTATTATTGCATAGGAGTGCTTGAAAATGAAAAAAATCGGTGTTCTTGTATCGGGCGGAGGAACGAACCTACAAGCCCTTATCGATTCCGAAAAAAGGGGAGAGCTGATAGGGGGAAAGCTTTCCTGCGTTATTTCCTCCAAGGAGGGTGCTTACGCCCTTGAACGTGCCGCACAAAACGGCATAAAGGGGATAACCCTGCCAAGAAAGGATTACTCCGACACTGCCTCCTACACAAGGGCGATTACCGACACCCTGATAGCGGAGGGCATTGATATTGTGGTCTATGCAGGCTTTATGACAATACTTGACGAGCAGATTGTAAGGCAATTTCCCTACAAAATGCTTAACGTTCACCCTGCGCTTATACCATCCTTTTGCGGAAAGGGCTTTTACGGACTTCATGTACATGAGGAGGTTCTGAAAAGGGGAGTAAAGGTAACGGGCGCTACCGTACATTTCGTTACGGAGGTATGTGACGGAGGCCCTATTGTCCTGCAAAAGGCTGTTGATGTGAGAAATGACGACACTCCCGAAACCTTGCAAAGGAGAGTTATGGAGGAATGTGAGTGGAAGCTTCTGCCACAGGCTGTTTCCCTCCTCTGTCAGGACAGAATAACCGTTAAGGACAACGTTGCTTATGCTAATTAGGCGGGTTTGCGACCCTGCTCAAGGAAATTTAGGAGGTATGGCTTTGAAAAGTATTGATATTTTTGAGGAGCTTAAGGCTAATGCTTATCCCGGTAGGGGTATAGTTATCGGACGTTCGGAGGACGGCAAGACGGCTGTCACCGCTTACTTTATCATGGGAAGAAGCGTGAATTCACGAAACCGTGTTTTCACTCCCACAGAGGACGGTATTATCACCGAGGCTGCTGACCCTGCCAAGCTTACCGACCCACATCTTATTATATATTCCCCTGTAAGGGTTCTGGGAAACAAGACCATTGTCACCAACGGCGACCAGACCGACACCATATATGACCTTATGGACAGTCAGCAAACCTTTGAGCAGTCCCTGCGTACAAGGGAATATGAGGACGATGCTCCCAACTATACTCCGAGAATTTCGGGGATAATGCATATAGAGAACGGTATGTACAACTATGCTTTAAGCATACTTAAATCTGCTGACGGAAATCCCGATTGCTGTGATCGTTTCACATACTCCTATACAAATCCCATAAGCGGAACGGGACATTTCATACACACCTACATGGGTGACGGAAATCCCCTGCCCAGCTTTGAGGGTGAGCCTAAGAAGATTACCGTCGGCAATGACAGCATAGACGATTTCACCGAAAAGCTGTGGAATGCCCTCAATGCCGACAACAAGGTATCCCTTTTTGTGAGATACATTGATGTTGAAACAGGAAAATCGGATACAAGAATTGTAAATAAGTATACAAAGCAGTAACGGAGGTATGTAGCGATGAATGAAATGCAGTTGAAATACGGCTGTAACCCCAACCAAAAGCCCTCAAGGGTCTATATGGCGGACGGGAGTGCGCTGCCCATAGAGGTCTTGAACGGAAAACCGGGATATATTAACCTGCTGGACGCATTTAACGGCTGGCAGCTTGTCAGCGAGCTTAAAAAGGCAACGGGTATGTGTGCGGCTACGTCCTTTAAGCACGTTTCCCCCGCGGGTGCAGCTGTCGGTGCGCCCCTTTCGGACACACTCAAGAAAATATACTGGGTTGATGATTTTGAGGAGCTTTCTCCCCTTGCCTGTGCATACGCAAGAGCAAGAGGTGCGGACAGAATGTCCTCCTACGGTGATTTCATTGCACTGTCGGACGAGGTTGACGTTTGCACCGCAAAGATGATTCAGAGAGAGGTTTCCGATGGAATTATCGCCCCTGCATATACCGATGAGGCTCTTGAAATCCTCAAGTCCAAGAAAAAGGGCAATTACACGGTTATCCGTATCGATCCCTCATACACCCCTGCGCCGATAGAAACAAAGCAGGTTTACGGTGTTTCCTTTGAGCAGGGACGAAACGAGCTTAAGGTTGACGACGACCTTTTGGCTAACGTTGTTACCGATAACAAGGATATTCCCGAGGACAAGAAGAGGAATCTGATTATTTCCCTTATTACACTGAAATATACTCAGTCCAACTCTGTTTGCTATGTAAAGGACGGTCAGGCAATAGGTATCGGCGCAGGTCAGCAGTCGAGAATACACTGCACCCGTCTTGCGGGACAGAAAGCTGATAACTGGTGGCTCAGACAGTCCCCGAAGGTTATGGGACTTCAGTTCTTGGATAATATCCGCCGTGCCGACAGGGATAATGCTATTGATGTATATATGTCCCCCGATGAATACATGGACGTGCTTGTGGAGGGCGCTTGGCAGAATATATTCAAGGTTAAGCCGGAGGTTTTCACCGCCGAGGAAAAGCGTGCATGGCTTGATAAAAATACAGGTGTTGCCCTTGGTTCGGATGCATTCTTCCCCTTTGGCGACAACATAGAGCGTGCCCATAAATCGGGAGTTGAGTATGTGGCACAGCCGGGCGGTTCTATCCGTGATGATAATGTTATTGAGGCTTGCAATAAATACAACATCGCCATGGCATTCACAGGCATAAGACTTTTCCACCATTAAGCGGCGGGGTGTCCCCGCAACCACCGTCTCCCGCCGACAGTTATATGTAATGAATTGCGATAGTAAGCTGACCGACAGTTAATGGCGGGTAATAAAACAGGGCAACTCGGGACAATTGTAGGGCGGCGGGAGGCGGTGGGTACAGGCTCAGCCTGCAATCGGAATTGCCGAAATTTGAGGAGTGATTGATAAAAATGAAAATACTGGTAGTAGGCGGCGGCGGACGTGAACACGCTATTATTATGAAGCTTGCCGAGTCCCCAAAGGTTGATAAGATATACTGTACCCCCGGAAACGGCGGTATTTCCCGCTATGCGGAATGCTTTAGCGTTTCGGCAACCGATATTGACGGTGTTGTGGCTCTTGCAAAGCAGCTTTCGGTTGATATGGTTGTAGTAGCTCCCGATGATCCGCTGGTTTTGGGAATGGTGGACGCACTGAACGATGAGGGATTTATGACATTCGGTCCCAACAAGGCGGCTGCGATTATCGAGGGGAGCAAGGCTTTTTCCAAGGAGCTTATGAAAAAGTACAATATCCCCACAGCGGGCTATGAAACCTTTTCCGACAGCAATGCGGCTATTGCCTACCTAAAGGAGAAAAACAGCTATCCCGCCGTAATTAAAGCGGACGGTCTTGCACTGGGCAAGGGCGTTATAATTGCACAGAACGAGGATGAAGCGGTTGAAGCGGTAAAATCCATGATAGACGGCAAGCAGTTCGGCGAGAGCAGCACCACCGTTGTTATAGAGGAATTTCTCACAGGTCCCGAAATTTCCGTGCTTTCCTTTACGGACGGCAAGGTTGTAGTGCCTATGGTGTCCTCAATGGATCATAAACGTGCCCTTGACGGCGATAAGGGACTTAACACGGGCGGTATGGGAACTATTGCCCCAAATCCTTTCTACACCGAGGAAATTGCCAAGGAGTGTATGGAAAAGATATTCATTCCTACTATGAACGCTATGAATGCGGAGGGGAGAACCTTTAAGGGCTGCCTTTACTTCGGACTTATGGCGACAGAGAGCGGTGTAAAGGTAATCGAGTATAATTGCCGCTTTGGCGACCCTGAAACACAGGTTGTACTTCCTCTGCTTGAAACCGACCTTTACGATATTTTCGAGGCTGTATACAAGGGTACTCTTTCCGATATTGAGGTTAAGTGGAAGAATGAGTGCTGTGCCTGCGTAGTGCTTGCTTCGGGAGGATATCCCGTAAAGTACGAAAAGGGCAAGGAGATTTTCGGACTTGACGACAAGGGTCAGGCAGACGGAGTATTCGTATATCATGCGGGAACAAAGTATGAAAATGGCACATTCTACACCTCGGGCGGACGAGTGCTGGGAGTAACAGCCAATGCGCCCACTCTTACCGAGGCGCTGGAAAAATCCTATTCAGCCATTGACAGCGGTATAACCTTTGAAAAGGCGCACTGCCGCAGAGATATAGGAAAAACCGCCGTTTCACAGGCATAAGCGCAGAAAAACAGGCATAGTATATACCATCAATACAAAAAAAGGTGGGTATACTATGAAAAAGCATAATCATAATGTAACGGAGCTGCTGATTTCCATTGTGACAGCCCAGCTTACGGGGGTACTTTCGGCACTGGTTGTAATGCTGTCGGGGAATTCCTTCTCCGTTTATGAGGAATACACAAAGCCACCCCTTTCACCACGGGGGTGGCTTTTTCCCGTGGTCTGGGTGGTACTCTATACGCTTATGGGAATATCAGCATACATCGTATACAAATCCGACAGCGAGAAAAAGGAAAATGCGCTCAAGCTTTACGGTATACAGCTTTTTGTAAATTTCCTTTGGAGCATTGTATTTTTCGGGTTTAATTCATTGAGATTATCCTTGGTGGTTATCCTTGTACTGCTGTTATTGGTTATCGCTATGATTATGAGCTTCCGCAGAATTTCCTCCCTGTCCGCATATCTGAATATTCCCTATCTGCTTTGGGTGATATTTGCAACATATCTTGTTTTGGGGTTTATCTTCATGCAGCGGGTATCGTAAGATGAATTTCTATTCCTATTATCCAACGGCTATCCCCCCAAAAGCACCTATGTTTGTGCCAAATGCCGAATTTTATAAAACCTCTTGACAAGGACCGGTATATATGGTAAAATAACATTGTTACTTAGTTTTCCGTAAAAGACTTATTCCTTATTTTTTCACAGCGGAGGGATTATTAATGTCAAGAAAACCCGGCAGCGTTCCCGAGGAAACGCGGGCAAAGCTTATCGCATCGGCGACGGAGGAATTTCACCGCTGTGGCTTTGAAAACGCGTCCTTGCGGAGAATATGCGCCAATGCGGGAGTAACCACGGGGGCTATGTATTTTTTCTTCAAGAACAAGGATGAGCTGTTTGAAGCGGTTATTTCCCCTGCGATGGAGAGGGTAATCGCTGTTATCTCCGACCACTTCAGAAAAGAGCAGGAAACTATAGCTTATAATCCTATGTTGGATGATTCGGAGGATATTCACGCGGGGGAGCTTATACTCACCACGTACTTTGCCAATAAGGATCTGTTTGAAATTATCCTTTGCAACCGTGAACACCCCCTTGTAGTGGGCTTTTTTGACAGAATGACTGCCATGTGCGATGCGCAGACCATTGCTATTGCTACGGGGAACGGTGTTGCCGTGGGAGAAAACAGCAGGTTCAACGAGGCTACCGTACACTGGTTTTCCCACTTGGAAATTGACGCCATAATCCACGCTATTACCCACAACAGCAGCGATGAAAAGGCGAAAAAGCAGCTTGCTGTTATGATGAGGTTTATGGAGGGCGGATTTTTGGCGCTGATACAAGAATAAACCAATAGAGGCAAGAGGATAGAGTGGATAGTCGGTCAATGAAGCAGGGCAATTTAAGGACAGCTAAAGGCGGCGTAAGTAAGCCGGGTGCAGGGCTTGCAGTCCTGCCCTACTTGAGAATAGAAAATAGAGAATAGAAGATAGAAATTGAACCTGTTCTACTCCAAAATAGAAATTGGAGGATAGAGAATGGAAATTTACTCGTTTACGATATTAGAAGTGCTTCAAAAACAAAGTATAGTACCTTATCTTTGAAGTGCTTTACTTGTAACTAACAGGTGAAAAAATTCTTGCCTCTTGTTTCTTAATTTCTTGCCACCGGTACACAGATAACGGACTTTATGTCCGTTTTTAATATAACATCTATGTAACATTGTTATTTAATTTAAGGAGGATTTATATGTATATTCAGGTTAAGGACGTAAAGAAAAGCTACGGCACGGATTCAAGCTATGTTCAGGTGCTGAAAGGGATTTCCACCGAAATCGAAAAGGGACAGATGTGCGTTATCCAAGGTACAAGCGGTTCGGGAAAATCTACCCTGCTTAACTGCATAGGCGGGCTTGATACTATGGATTCGGGATCTGTGAGGATTGACGGGAAAGAAATATTCGGACTTAAACCAAACGCTCTTTCCGATTATCGTAGGGATAATTTGGGGTTTATATTCCAGTTTTATAACCTTGTGCCAAATCTTACCGTGGAGGAAAATATTGAGGTTTGCAGGTATATTTCCGAAAATCCCCTCGATATGGACGAGCTTCTCGACACCTTGGGACTTACGGAGCATAGAAAGAAATTCCCCCAGCAGCTTTCGGGAGGTCAGCAGCAAAGGTGCGCTATTGCAAGAGCACTTATAAAAAATCCCAAGCTGCTTCTTTGCGATGAGCCTACGGGCGCTCTCGACTCCAAAACCTCACGGGATATACTTATCCTACTGGAAAAAATAAATGAAAAGTACGGCACAACTATGCTGATTGTTACCCATAACAACGCCATAAAAAGCATGGTACATAAGGTTATATTTGTCAAGGACGGTCTGATAACAAAGGAATATCTCAACGAAACAAGAATACCCGCCGCACAGCTGGAGGATCTTTGATATGAATATGAACAGAGTGCTGAAAAAGCGTATACCCCGCGATTTAAAGGAAAATTTGGCGAAATATGCCGCACTTATACTGCTGATTGCTATGGGAATGTATATGGTTATTTCTATGGTTGCTTCGGCGGAAACGGTGATTATCGACACGGAAACCCACGGTGAAGCGAATTGTGTGGAGGACGGACAGTTCAGCGTATTTATCCCCCTTACCTCGGAGCAGGAGGAGGAAATCACAGATAAGGGCTTTACCCTTGAAAGGCAGTTCAGCCTTGACATAGAGGTCACAGACGGCTCAAGGCTGCGTGTTATGAGGGTTCGTAAGGCTATTAACCTTATTGAGCTTGACAGCGGAAATCTCCCTGTGGAGGAAAATGAATGTGTTTTGGAAAAGCGTTACGCACAGGAGCATAATCTTTCCGTGGGCGACAGCATAACAGCGTCCAATACCGAATTTACCGTAGTGGGTGTCGGCTCTGCACCCGATTATGACGCACCCTATGAAAACCTTTCCGACACAGCTATATCAAGCAAGGATTTCGGTGTAATGTTCGTTACCGATGAGCGTTACGACTATATTCTCAACGAAACCGACCAAAAGGCGGAGGACTATACCTACGCTTACCGTCTTGGTGAGGGGAATACCTCGGCGGAGCTTAAGGAAATAATCAGGGATTTTGAGTTTGATTACAAAGATGTTACGGATAAATATTATCTTGAAACAATTGACGGTGTCTTTGAAAAGCGTGATGAAATATCGGACGGCATAAACAGTCTTTATGAGGGTTCAGCGGAGCTTAGTGACGGTCTGAAAGAGCTTTACGAGGGATCGGAAAGCCTTACGGATGGACTGGGGGAAATTTCCGACGGGGCAAGCGAGCTGGCACAGGGCGCATCACCTCTTGAAGCGATTGCCCCTACCCTTACCGTGGGGATAACAGCACTTGAAAGCGGAATAAACGAGGTTTACTAAGGTTCAAAGGCTCTTACCGAGGGGGCTAAGTCGGTGTATGAGGGCTCGGCGGAGCTTAGTGACGGTATGGGAGAACTAAAGGAACAGTCGGATGAGCTGCTTGATGAAATTTTCCAAATTGACCTTGACAATCTGACCTCTTTCATAGAAAAGGAGGATAATATCCGCATAGGCGGGGCGGCGGGCGATGTGGCTATAAACAAGACCGCAGGACTTGCCGCAGGCGTGCTGATTATGATAATCTTCACCTATGTAATATCGGTTTTCGTGGTACATCAGATACAGCGTGAAAGCAGTGTAATAGGCACGCTTTACGCACTGGGCGCAAAGAAAAAGGATCTGATACTGCACTACATAGCACTCCCAACAATAATCACCTTTATAGGGGGACTTATCGGAACCTGCATAGGCTTTAGCCCATGGGGAATGGACGTACAGACCGCCGGGACCTGTGACTATTTTTCTGTACCCGAATTTGAGCCTATTTACTCAACCTACCTGATAATATACGGCATTGTCATGCCCCCTGTTATCGCCGCACTGACAAATGCCCTTGTAATAAATAAGCGGCTTTCAAGAACGGCTTTATCCCTTATAAGGAACGAGCAGAAAGAACACTCTTACAGTCGGGTTGATATAAAGAGTAAGAGCTTTATCCGCAAATTTCAGCTAAGACAGATTATCCGTGAAATGAGAACCTCCGTGACCGTTGTGCTGGGAATGGTGCTGTCGCTGCTTATACTTATGCTTGTGACAGACACATATTTCCTTTGTATAAATATCGGTGAGGCAGCCGAAAATGATGTCATGTATGAGTATATGTACACGCTCAAATACCCTACGGAGGATGTTCCCGAGGGCGGCGAGGCTTGCTACGTAAGCTCTCTTTCAAAGACGGAAAACGGCTACAGCCTTGATGTTACAGTAATGGGAATTGACGAGGATAATCCGTATTTCCCCACAATCAATACCCACGCAGGGAAAAGCAGCATAACCGCATCTACGGCGGCGGCGCAGAGGTACGGCTTAAAGGTCGGCGACAAGCTCATACTCGATGACGACACCAACGAAATAAGCTATGTCTTTACTGTGGAGGAAATAGGCGAGTATGGCGCAGGACTGATGGTATTTATGGATATAGACAGCATGAGGGAGCTTTTCGGCGAGGAGGAGGATTACTACAACTGTGTTCTCTCCGACAAAGCCCTTGACATAGATGAGGGCAGACTTTACTCCACCGTGACAAAGGCTGATGTAGAGAAGGCGTCGGGAATTATCCTTGATATGATGCAGGGAATGATAGTAAGCATGTCGGTGTGTGCCGTAGTGATATGCTTTACGGTGATGTACCTGATGCAGTCGGTAATGATAGACAGAGCCGCTTTCGGAATATCCTTGGTAAAAACATTCGGCTACAGGACTAAGGAGGTAAAGAAGCTTTATCTTAACGGCAATTTCTATACCGCAGTGATAGGTGCAATAATCGGGATTCCGCTGTCAAAGGTGATTATTGACTGTATCTTCCCGATGCTGGTATCAAACGTAGCTTCGGGAGTAGATGTAGCTTACCCGTGGCAGACATATTTGCTGTTTTTTGCAGGGATAATGCTGATTTACTTTATCGTCAACATAATGCTCGTAAGAAAGCTTAACAGGATAACTCCCGCTGAAGTGCTTAAGAACAGGGAGTAAGCAGGACGTATTTCCCGAAAAAAATGTACCCTTTTTACCGCTAATCGGCAAGGAGGGTACATTTTATTATATACTGTCTAATCAACTTCCGAGGGGCTTTGCAGATTATTCAAAAGGAGAATATCCTCACATTTCCAGCCGCCGTCATAGATTAGTGCGGCTTCAACGTTTTTCATAACCAGTGACATTTCACCGCTGTAAAAGCTGACATCGGCTGTGCAGACCCATACCGTGGGGGATATTACTGCCCTATCGGTAATATTCACATTGTAGGAAATAATATCCGTTTCGGACAAATCCGCAAATTCATCCTTTTCGGAAAAATACGCCCGTGCCGCCGCTTTATATTCGGCTTTTTCGGCATCGTTCGGGTCGTAATCCATACCTATTGCCTTGGCATTGCTTTTCAAATCTCCGGCGCACACCGAGGAAAAATACTTCTCCATAGCCTTATCCTGACCGCCTATATAGGAGGACAAAATCAGAAACAGAATCAGTATAATCAGTGTGAGGATAAGAATTATACGCCCTATCAGCTTTGACGGGGACTTGCTTTTGCTTTGTGTATTATCCATAGCATCTCCGAGGTAATCCCTTAGTCAAGGGTGTTTTTCAGCACTGCGCCCGATGCGCCCGAGGTAACAAGGTTCGCATAACGCTTGAGATAGCCCTTGAGTTCCTTTTTCTTCGGTGTAAATTCAGCCTTTCTCTTCGCAAGCTCTTCATCGGAAATGTTGAGAGTAAGGGTGTAATTGGGTATATCAACGGTAATCATATCGCCGTCACGGACAATGCCGATATTTCCGCCCACAGCCGCTTCGGGGGAAACATGACCGATAGCCGCACCTCTTGATGCACCGGAAAAGCGTCCGTCTGTAATAAGTGCAACATCACTGCCAAGACCCATTCCCATAATAGCGGAGGTGGGGTTAAGCATTTCCCTCATTCCGGGGCCGCCCTTAGGTCCCTCGTAACGAATGACAACCACATCACCCTTGACAATCTTTCCGCCGAGAATTGCAGCCTGTGCATCCTCCTCACAGTCGAATACCTTTGCGGGACCTGTGTGGGTAAGCATTTCGGGGGCAACGGCGGAACGCTTTACAACGCTGCCCTCGGGAGCAAGATTACCCTTTAATACGGCAATTCCACCTGTTTCACTGTAGGGGTTGTCAATGGTGCGTATTACATCGGGGTGAGTGTTTACGCAGCCTGCGATATTTTCCGCAACGGTCTTTCCCGTAACGGTGATAAGGTCTGTGTTAAGGAGATTTTTCTTGGCAAGCTCGTTCATAACGGCATACACGCCGCCTGCCTCGTTAAGATCCTCCATGTAGGTGTGCCCCGCAGGCGCTAAGTGACAGAGGTTAGGCGTTCTTGCGCTTATTTCATTGGCAATATCAAGGTTCAGCTCAATGCCGCACTCGTTTGCGATAGCAGGAATATGAAGCATGGTGTTGGTGGAGCAGCCCAGTGCCATATCAACGGTGAGAGCGTTAATAAATGCAGACTCGGTCATTATGTCGCGGGGGCGAATATTTTTCTTGAGAAGCTCCATAACCTGCATACCTGCACGCTTGGCAAGCTGAATCCTTTCGGAGTAAACGGCGGGAATAGTGCCGTTGCCCTTAAGTCCCATACCGATAGCTTCGGTAAGGCAGTTCATGGAGTTGGCGGTGTACATACCCGAACAGCTTCCGCAGGTAGGACAAGCCTTATTCTCAAATTCGTCCAGATCATCAGCGGAAATAGTTCCCGCCGTATAAGCGCCGACAGCCTCAAACATACTGGAAAGGGAGGTCTTATTTCCCTTAACATGACCTGCCAGCATAGGTCCGCCCGAAACGAAGATTGTGGGGACATTTACCCTTGCAGCCGCCATAAGCAGACCGGGAACGTTTTTATCACAGTTAGGAATCATAACCAGCGCATCAAAATGATGTGCAAGAGCCATACATTCGGTGGAATCGGCAATAAGATCTCTTGTGACAAGGGAATATCTCATGCCGTCATGACCCATAGCAATTCCGTCACAGACAGCGATTGCAGGGAACATCACGGGAGTACCGCCCGCCATTGCAACGCCCATCTTTACAGCTTCAACGATTTTGTCAATATTCATATGTCCCGGAACAATTTCATTGTAGGACGAAACTATTCCGACCAGAGGACGCTGCATTTCCTCCTTTGTCATACCCAAAGCGTTGAAAAGAGAACGCTGAGGGGCTTTATCCGCACCCTCACAGAAAAAGTTGTTACATTCCGTACATGACATTTTAATTTACTTCCTTTCGGTTTAATTGCGTTTTGTTTTGTTCTGCGTCTCCAAGGAATGCCGCACCGATAATTCCCGCATCGTTTCCAAGGCTTGCAACCACTATTTCAGTGTTTTGGGGAATCATTCTGGTATAGACCTCTTTAGCCACAAGCTCCTTAACGGGGAGGAGAAGGTGATCACCCTCGTTGCATACTCCGCCGCCTATACAGAGAATATCGGGCTGGAAAATATTTATGGCATTGGTAATGCCCGCCGCTAAATATCTGCAATATTTGTTGACAACCTCCGTGCCTGCCTTATCCCCATTGCGCATTGCAATGAAAGCGTGCTTGGCGGAGTATTTCCCGTCCTTTTCGTAATACTCGTTCAGCAGGGAGGAGCTGTCTGCCTCCGCAGCCTCCTTGGTCATTCGTACAAGACCTATTGCGGAGGAGAATACCTCAAAGCAGCCCTTTCTGCCGCAGGTACACTGAGGGCCGTCCATATCTATTACGATATGACCCAGCTCCGCGCCCGCGTGGTTAGAGCCGGTAAGGATTTTTCCGTCAACGATAATTCCCGCGCCCACACCTGTTCCCAAGGTAATGCAGACAGCGTTTCTCGCACCCTTGGCAGAGCCTGCCACAAATTCGCCGTAAGCGGCGGCGTTGGCATCGTTGGCTACATAAACGGGCTTATTGATATGTGCTTGAATGTATTCTCTCACGGGAACATCGTGGAAGTCAAGGTTGTTGGAATAGGGGATAGTGCCCTTGTCGTTGTCGGCAATTCCGGGAGTGCCTATGCCGATCCATTCCACATCGTTTACATCGATACCCGCCTCACGGCAAGCCTCGATTGACACCTTCGCCATATCGTCACAGATTTCCTTTGCGGGACGAGGGCAAAGAGTTTTTGTGGTTGCCTTGGCGATTATCTCATAATTTTCATTTACGACACCGGCTTTGATATTAGTTCCGCCTAAGTCGATTCCTATGTAATATTTCATTAAAAAGCCCCCAATACAGATGATAGATGATATATAATCGGTTTCAAAGATAATTACCCCACAAATGTTTTAAGCACGGAGCATTTACCGGTAAGAGTGAATTTGCCAAGACCCGCGGGGATAAAGAAGCTGTCGCCCTTTACGGCTTCAAGGGGTTCGCATCCGTCGGCGGAAATAACGCATCCGCCGTCCAGTACAAGAATGCTGATAAAGGAGGATTCCCTTGCAAAAAGCTCCGCCTGCGTGTCAACCTCCAAGGCATTCACTGTGAAGTAGTCGCAGGATGCCAAAAGCTTATCGGTGTAACCGCCCATAGGCTTGGGATCGCTCTGCGGATAGGGGACAGCGGGACAAAGCTTTGTAACATCCACGGCTTTATCAACATGAAGCTGACGAGGCTTGCCGTCCGCACCCACTCTTCCGTAATCGCAGATACGGTATGTAACGTTGGAATTTTGCTGAATTTCGGCAATAAGTATACCCTTTCCGATAGCGTGCAGCGTTCCGGAGCTTATAAAGAAAACATCTCCCTTTTTCACGGGAACGGAATTGGTTACCTCAAGCAGGGTATTATTCCTGATTCGCTGTTCAAATTCGGCTTTGGATATTTCCTTTTTAAAGCCGTATAAAAGCGATGCGCCTTCGTCCGCATCGATAACGTACCACATTTCAGTTTTACCGTATTGCCCCTCAACTCTGCGTGCGTATTCATCATCGGGGTGAACTTGAACTGACAGATTGTCCTTGGCATCGATAAGCTTAATGAGAATGGGGAAATATTCAAATCTTTTGCAGTTAGATCCGAGAACATGATATGAATAATCGTGAATATAGTCATACAAGGTAGATCCCGCAAATTCGCCGTTGGCAATAACGGATTTGCCGTCGGGGTGACAGGAAAGCTCCCAGCTTTCTGCAATCCTATCGAAATCGCAGTCCTTGCCGAAGTCGTCGCGAAGTCTTGTTCCGCCCCAAATATAATCCTTAAAGGCGGGCTTAAGCTTAAGAGGGTACAGCATAATAACTATCTCCTTTTCGAGTAAAATCCAATACACTAATGATAGCATAATTTGTTCTGTTTGTCAATAAGGAATGAGTTTAAGTTTCTCCAAAATCGGCGGTCAGCGAAAATCCGAAGCGTAATGGCGAAAATCATATCGAAAATAAAAAAGCAAAAAAGTAGTGCAATAAAAGCTCAGATATGTTATAATGATGATAATCGCAGAAAAACAGAAAACCAAAACAGTAGTTTATTGAGCTGTGATTAATTTATCACACTTAACAGCAAGCCGAAATGATGGGTGCATATCGTGATATAAGCATTATCAAAGCTGCTTCGGCGTTCAGCAAATGCAAAAAAGGTCGGTGAAAAAATAAGTGGAAAAATACAGATACTCGGATACCAATAAAAGGTACTATACCCAAAGCTATTATTTGAAAGAGCGCTTTGGCTGCAAGGTTATGAAAATTTCCCTTAATTGCGGCTTTACCTGTCCCAATATCGATGGGAGTAAGGGAGTGGGCGGCTGTACGTACTGCTCCGCGGGCAGCGGCGATTTTGCGGGCGACCCGCAAAAAAGCGTTACCGAGCAGTTTTACGAGGTCAAGGCACGGATGAATGAAAAATGGCACGAGGGCTTGTATATACCCTATTTTCAAGCAAATACCAACACATACGGACCTGTTGAAAGGGTGAAAGCGCTTACGGAGGAGGCCCTTTCCCTTGAAAATGTTGTGGGAATAGCCATATCCATTCGCCCCGATTGTATAAGCGGCGATATGCTGCGTTTCCTTGAAGCGCTGTCGAAGCGTACATATCTTACGGTGGAGCTGGGACTTCAGACCGTGCATGACCGCACCGCCACAAATATCAACCGTTGTCACAGCTATGAGGATTTTCTGAAATGCTATCGGCGTCTGCATGAATGCGGAATTAACGTGTGTGTGCATCTTATAAACGGACTTCCCGGAGAAAGCAGGGAAATGATGCTGGAAAGCGCCCGCGAGATGGCAAAGCTGGATTTGCACAGCATAAAGCTGCATTTGCTGCATATAATTGCGGGAACGCCCATGGCAAAGGATTATCTTGACGGGAAGCTTTCAGCCCTTACCCTTGAGGAATATGTGGGGATTGTCTGCGACCAGCTGGAAATTCTGCCCGCCGATTTAATTATACAGCGGGTAACGGGGGACGGCAACCGAAATACGCTTATAGCGCCTCTTTGGAGCTTAAAGAAATTTGTGGTTATGAATGAAATTGACAAGGAGCTTGTCCGCCGCGATTCATGGCAGGGAAAGTTCGCTTCCCGTTGAATGAAAAATATTTTGTACTCTTTGACTTTGGAAGCTTTATGGAGGATGTAGGATGAAAAAAATAAATCTTGCGGCACTGCCTTGTATTTGTGCGGATGTTTTTGACGGAACGGATATAATCAGACCGGGAGGGGAGGCGCTGAATTTCGCCGCCCATGCAGCGGAGTTCGCTGACGTTGACGTTACCCTCCTTGGAATTGTGGGGCATGACAAATATGCCGATTTTATAATGGATTCCCTTTCACATCTTAATATCAATACCGAATACATACGAACCGATGATCGCTTTCCCACCGCCCAAAGCCGCACGTATCTGACACCCGATGGCGACAGGTATTATAAAGATAATTCATGGGACGGAGAAATCCTTGACAACATAGTATTAAACGAAAGGGAGATTAAAATAATAACCTCCGCCGATGCAGTGTTCATTCATTCTTGGGCGTCCTGCTTTTCACAGGTAATTGAGCTTAAGAAAAAACATAGCTTTAAATTGGCGGTGGATTTCAGTATATGTCGGGATTTTGACTATATGAAAAGGTATGCGCCCTATATAGATTTCTTTCTGATAAGCGGTACGGAGGAGCTGCTTTCTCAATTTGGGGAAATGTCTGAGGGATACGAGGGATTATTTAATATGACCCTTGCCGAGAGGGGAAGCGTTACATATCATAAGGGTAATATGTACCGTGTATCGGCGGTTGACGTTGAAAATGTAGTCGATACCACAGGGTGCAGCGACAGCTACCATGCGGGATTTATCTGTGAATATATGCTCAGCGGCGATATAATCGGCGCAATGAACAAAGGCTCGGAAATTGCTTCAAGAACCCTGTCGCATTTCGGGGGAATTTAAAAAAAGGGGGAAAGCCGCTGCTTTCCCCCTTAGCTATTTTGTTCTTAATTTACGCAAATATCGTCAATCCATGCAAACAGCTCATCCAAATCATAATCCCCCGCATGGGGAATGTTCCAAGGAGATGCGTAATCCACATTGCAGCCTATTTCCTTTAGCTTTAGGGTAAGAATTGCGGAAATGGCTATAGATGTATCACGGTCACATTCGCCGTGACGTATGCGGAAATGCTTGGCGGTTTTCGCCCTTTCATCGCCGATGTAGTACATGGGATTTAACAGCTTAATTACCCTTTTGTCCGCTGTAATGACATTAACTGAGCTGTGAGCGGCACTGTATTGAGTGAAGTGGGCGAAATCGTTATCCCTGTCCCCGAACAGATGATTTTCGGGACTTGTCATAGTCACATCGTCAAAGGCAGGGGCAAGCTTCATTCTTGTTATATCCGCGGCAAAGCCTTTAAAATCCATAGCAACGGCTTTCCCCTCTTTAACGGTGAGCCAGCCCTGGCGGGATAAATCCTCGCCCTTGTCTAAAGCCTTTTGCGCCGAGGAAAGAATTACCGATTTAACATATTCCTTAAAGCTTCCGTTGCCGTTTTCGTCCAAGGTGAGAGCCTTGCCATTTTCGTCCTTTAGATTAAGGCTGTTAAGGTAGGCGGGGAATAAAGCGCTTTCCTCCTTGGAAATTCGGATACGCATATCGTCCATCATTCCGTCTACGGGTGTGAAAATCGGTCTGCCTCCCTCAGACATATACATTTCACTTCTGTGGTAATCATAGATACCGTCAAACTGCCATTCATGGGCGCAGTCCGCATGGTCGAGGTTGGTTATGGGACAGTAGCAGGATGCGGTGAAAACCGAGTCGTCACCGCTGTCAACGCCTATTTCACCGAAATATTTTTCATAGTCGGGGTGATTTCCCGTTACACCCATTAAGCAGGATAATGCCCCGCCCGCACTTGTGCCGTTGGTAACGATTTTTTTATCATCTCCGGGGATAAGCTCCGCAAACCTGTGAAGATACCTGACAGCCGCCTTGTAATCCACAATGCAGGCAGGAGCTTTGCCGCAATTTTTCCCGTCCTTGTCCTTTAAGGTTCTGCCTCGGATAGCGGGGGAAGCTACCACATATCCATGGAGAAGTGCAAGGCGTATTGTATTGCTTTGGCACGGTTCATCGGTGCTACAGGGAAAATATCCTCCCACGGAATTCGGCATGAAAATAGGGACTGTTTTCAGTGTGTAGCCGTTAATGCTTTCTCCCCGATAGTAGGCTGACGGCGCATAAATATTCATTGTGTGAAAGCCGTCAACAGGCTTATCCGCGAAAATAATTCCGCGATAAGCGCGGTAGGGAAATTTGCCGTCCTCTGTTTCCATATATTCATCGGTATAATTATTTTCATCAAAAAGCATAGTAAGCCTCCTTGTATTTGATTGATCGGACGGGTGGGGGATTACTCATCGGTGTTATCATTATCATCGTAAGCCGTAAAACAAATTTCTTTGTAACAGGCGGTGAGCGGCGTATTTCCGTCATATTCTCCGAGCCAGCTGTCCACGCCTGTGCCGGGCCATACATTCATCATTATCTTTGAGGGCGTTTGCGGAATATTTTCCGAAGCGGTATATACGGTCTCATTATCCACCAGCCATGTTATACCATCCGATGTCCATTCAAATCCGTATGTGTGAAAATCCGCGGAAGCGTCAAAGCCCAGCTCGTAAATATATTCGTGATTACCCTCGCCGTCTGTGAAATAGTTGAACTGAACCTTTGTGGTACCCGTCCCCAAAAATTCAATGTCTATTTCATCCCAAGGGTTATTGTCCGAGGGTCCGGTGTAGGTAAAAAATGATGATACAACACCTGTATTGGAAACAGGCTTCATTACAACCTCATATTTACCGAAGCCGTAAAAGTCCTTTGACCTAAATTCACCGCCGGAATATTTACCGCCGCCGTCCTTTTTATCCTCATCAATCACAAGTGACATCTGTTCACCGTCGAACACACAGTTTTCCTTGCGCCATGTGCAGTCAAACATCGAACCGTTTGACCAGCCGTCAGCAATCTGAAAGCGGTCGCTCAGGCTGTCAAATGAATCGGATGCAAGATCCGCATAAAGGGTATAATTATTTATTTCACTATTATTATCAATATTGCTGCTGTTTACCGAGCATCCTCCCATTATTATGGAAGCGGATAAAATAATTGCGATATGTCTTAGCTCCATCATATAAATCTTCCTTTCCTTTTTCTCCAAGGTGCAAGTAACCGTTACAATTGGGCAGGGGCTTGCCTTACTTAAATTTTACTGTGGAAAAGGGAGAAAATATACAATAATCATGCTGTTTATACCGAATTTTTTACTCCACCTTTAATTCCGCTGCTTGCATGAAAATTCTTGTTCCGATATTCCCGCGGTGTCATATTCATACGCTTTTTAAAAGCCTCTATAAAGTGGCTGTGAGAGGAAAAAGCAAGAAATTCTCCGATATCAGCCGCATCATATTCGGAATACATCAGCATATTGCAGGCGGTTTCTATTCTTTTGTCCAGTATATATTCCTTGACGGTTTTTCCCGTTTCCTTATGGAAAAGCCTTGACAGATATGCAGGCGACAGACCTATGCTTTCCGCAATTGTATTCAAGGTGATTTTCTCGTTCAGATGATTATATATATACTCAAAGCACTGTATAATCGGCTTGGAATAGGGAACAGCCCGCTTAATAGCCGACATTCTGCGGGTAAAATCCAATATAAGGCTTTTATGAAGATCGTTTATCTGCTCTGCAGTCTGTGCTTTATCAGTTCGCCTGATGTAAAGATCACTTAAATTATAAGCGGTTTCACGTTCCATGCCGCCCTCTACGCAAAATCGTGTTATAAAGGCGATTGTTATGATAAGGTGATATTTAAGGTTTCGCAGCTTATCATCGCTTAGGACACCGAAGCCCTTGCTGCCGAGGGCATTGAAGCTTTCATTTACGCCGTCCAGATCTCCGTTTTTTACATAATTGTAAAAAAGCATTTCCCTTTCAACGGGCATATGCTCCAGAGCATTTTCCCGCATATAAAATTCCATATAGGCTAACTTTTCGTGTATATCGCTCATATTTGTCACCACCTTTCACTGAATTATATCACATTTCACAATAAAAAGCAACAAAAATCTTGTATAAACAGCAAAAAAATGATATTTAACAAAAAATCTATGTGATATTATATAGGCATAAGAACAGTTCGTTCAAATCCATTGTGAAAGGACAGATGTACATGAAAAGGTCAACATTCAGGGTAATATCAGCAGCCGCTGCGCTGGCGCTTACCGCATCGCTTACAGCCTGCTCGGACAGTGCATTAACGGAAGCAGGGGAAGGAATATCGGCATCAACCACAGCCGCAACAGAGCCTAAGACACTTGACGAGGAGGATGCACGGGCGGTTGGCGAGATAGATGTTGAGGATGTGGAAACGCTTTCAAATCCGGTGGTGAGATGGCTTTCCTTCTGGGATTTAAACCCTGCAAACGGCAAGCCGAAATCGGTTGAGCTGGAGCTTTTTGAAACCAAATACGGCGGAACAATCGAATATATTCCCACAACCTATGAAACCAGATACTCGGATCTTTCCACACTCGTTTTAAGCGGAGATTCTCCGGATCTGTTTCCCGCCGCCGACCTTGATACATTTCCGGGTAAAGCCGTTGCGGGAATGCTGCAGCCCTTTGACGATTACCTTGACTTTGACAGTGATCTGTGGAGTGAGGGTGCCAAAAAGCTGTCCGATGCCCATACAATCGACGGTAAGCATTACGTTGCCGTGGTTTCAACAGATGCGGGCTGTGTGATAATTTACAACAAGAGAATAGTAGCGGAAAACGGTCTTGATGATCCTGCGGATTTGCTTGCGGAGGACAATTGGACATGGGATACCTTTAAGGAAATGTGCCTTGAATTTTCCGACAGGGAGTCAAATAAATTTGCCTTTGACGGCTGGTGGTTTGAAATTAATTTTCTCCTCACCACAGGAACGCCTGTTATCAGCATGGATGACGGTGCTATTACATCCAATCTTAACAGCGCGGAGATGGAACGTGCCAAGAATTTTATGCTTGAATTAAAGAGAAACGATCTTCCGTTCCCTCACGATGAGTATGACTGGCAGGTATATCCAAGCTGCATAAGCGAGGGACTTACCTTGTTCTATCCCTGCGGAATATGGGCGCTTTACGAGGCAGATCTTTCCGCATACGGTGAAACGGATGAAATAATGTTTGTTCCGATGCCGCGGGATCCCGATGCGGACGAATATTATCTTCCCTCTGGCGTGGATGCGTATGCTCTCTGCAAGGGTGCGCAAAATCCCGAGGGCGCTGCGGCATTTATGAAATGCAAGCTTATAGCCGTAAGCGATCCCGCCGCCCAAGAAATTGCCGAAAAGCAGTACCGTGAGGATTACGGCTGGACGGACGAAATGCTTGAAATGTGGCGGATTACCAAGGATTTGACCAACGAAAATCCGGATATCGATATGTATGCCGGCGTTTCCTCGGACGTATACGACATGGTACATAACCCAATAAAGGACGCTTCCTACAACGGCAAGGAATGGTCTGTTACAAGAGATGAAATAAGCGATGCCGTACAGACTGCGCTGGATGAGCTGAACGCTAAAATTGCCGCGGGAATATGATTTTACCAAAAGCCTCCTTATAACTTAAGACCGGTGTACACGACCCTTGGAGAATAGAGAATGGAGAAAAGAGGATGTAAATTTCTGCTTTCAAGCATCAATGTTCCAAAAAGCGGTCGTGTACACCGTCCTTTCGGTTGGATACAGAATTTCTCACTGAAAGCCTAAGGAGCATTTAGTACCTCTACTTTATTTACGGTATGAAAGGAAAACAAATATATGAGAAAATTTAACGGCTATAAAAAGGGCGTAAATCTTGGCGGCTGGCTTTCCCAATGCGGAGCGGGAAATTACAATGCCGCACATTACGATACCTTTATCACGGAAAAGGATATTGAGAGAATAGCCTCATGGGGCGTTGACCATGTGCGCCTGCCTGTTGATTTTCACCTGTTTCAGAATATTGATTTCACCTTTAACGAGAGCGGTCTTGAGTATATAGACAGATGTATCGGTTGGTGTGGGAAATACGGGCTTGACATGGTTCTCGATCTCCACAAAACTATGGGCTATATTTTTGATGATAAAGCATATTGCAGATTTTTCTTTGGCGAATCGCTTCAGGATAACTTCGTCAGGGTGTGGGAAATGCTTACTCGCAGATACGGACAATATTCGTCAAGGGTTTCCTTTGAGCTTCTCAATGAAATAACCGAACGCAAGTTTGCGAAAAAGTGGAATAAAATCTCCCACAGGACAATTGACGCCATACGTGCGATTAACAAGGATGTTAAAATAATAATCGGGGGAATTTACAACAGCAGTATAGACGGGCTTGAGCTTCTCGAAAAGCCTGCGGATGAAAATATAGTATTTACCTTTCATTGCTACAGTCCTATGATATTTACACATCAGGGGGCGGAGTGGGTAGATAAAATGCCGTCGGATATCAGGGTGAATTACCCCAAAAAAATCAGCGGGCTGAAAAGGCAGTCCCATGATGTTTTCGGCGGCGATTTTGACGGAGAATTTATCGACAGCGAGACGCTTATAGGCACGGGCTTTTTTGAACGCCTTTTGGAAAAAGCAATTGCCATAGGCGAAAAATACGATGTTCCCCTTTACTGCGGCGAATACGGTGTTATAGATACCGCATCCGCCGAGGATACTGTAAAATGGTTTGAAGATATAAATGCCGCGTTTACCCACTGCAATATACCCCGTTGCGTATGGACATACCGTTCTATGAATTTCGGCATTGCCGATGAGCATTACGCAGGCATTCTCCACGACCTTATCAAGCTGCTTTGAGAAGCGTTGAGCATTGGCGGCAAAAAGCCTTTCCCGTTAAGGATTTACGGGGAGGGCTTTTGATTTTGTCGGCGTAAAGTTTTCCTTGACAGCGGTAAAATATTCTGCTATAATATTCGTGAAAATTATAAACGATTCAATAAGGGGCATCGCCCCGTCATTCAACGAATATCTGGGGACATCAGTCGTGAGTTATAAAAGTGTAAGAGGTGTGTTGATTGAACGCTGAACAGAAAAAATGCTTGAGGATGAGGAAACTCTGCTCCACAAGGAATTCGGTACGCTTAACAACATTGTTTGGGCGCTGAAAAAGGTAAAGAAATATACCCCCGTGCTTCTCCTGCTTATGGCTGTGGGGATTGTAACCGGCTCTCTTATGAGCTGCCTTTGGAGCTTTATCGGGAAATATGTACTGGATATAGTCCAGGCGCAAGCGGACACGGCGGACAAGGATATTGTACCCCTTTATAAGCTGCTGGCTGTTATTGCCGTGATTGAGGTGGTGAGCCTTGGACTTAACGCACTGGTTACGGTAAAGATAAACTACAATTTCAACATTGTACGAATGAAGATTATGACGGAGAGAATCGCAAAGTCATTATCCATGAACTATGAAACCTTGGAAAATCCCGCTATGCTCAATACTCAGGAAAAGGCACAGCGGGCAACCCAGTCAAGTGACCGCGGAGTTGAGGGACTTATAAGGATAATTTACGATTCGGGAAAAGAGATTGTACTGATTGCGGTTTCCGTTTCAACCATAGCGACACTTGATGTAAGACTTATAGCGGTTCTGGCGATTATAGCGGCTATTCAGGCGGTAGTGCTGCTGGTTATGGTCAAAAAGGACAGAAAAGAGGTCTGGGAAAAGCTGGGCGGTACATGGCACAAGACCCACTACATGGAACGTGTTACCCAAGGCTTTGACTGGGCAAAGGACATACGGCTTTTCAATATGAAAAACAGCCTTTCCAAAAAGCAGAGTGATATTCTTGCGGAAAAGCGCCGCCTTATGTACCACAGCAACAATATATGGATTGCTCTTAGTCTTATCAATGACCCTCTCGGTATCCTTGCAAATGCGGCGGTTTACGGAATACTTATATACAGCGTTATCGGCTCAGATATGACTATCGGAAGCTTTACTCTGTACTTAGGCTTGGCGGGAACATTTTCCTCTTCACTTTATCAGCTTATAACGTCCTTCGGTAAATTCAAGGAGCGTTCCATGGAAACGGACGATTTCCGCTCCTTTACCGAGGGGGAGCTTGGCATGGATAAGGACGATGAGGATTATATCCCCATACCCAAAAGCGACACCTATCGTTTTGAATTTAAAAACGTTTCCTACAAATATATCGGTGCTAAGAGCTATTCCCTTAAAAACCTTAACCTTACCCTTGAACCGGGGAAAAAGCTGGCTGTTGTGGGAATCAACGGTGCGGGAAAGACTACGTTTATCAAGCTTCTTCTTAGACTTTACGACCCTACAGAGGGAGTTATACTTATGAACGGCATTGATATACGCCGCTTTAAGAGGGAGGAATACTATACCCTCTTTTCACCTGTTTTCCAGGACGTGCGACCCTTTGCCTTTCCACTAAGCGAGAATGTTTCCATGGGTACGCCGGAGGATACGGATAAAGCATATGCGGAGGAATGTCTGCGTAAAGCGGGACTTGGCGACAAGCTGGACAGTTTGCCGCTGGGTGTAGATACACAGCTGTTAAAGGTTTTCTACGAGGAGGGAATCGACCTGTCGGGCGGCGAACGTCAGAAGCTTGCCTTGGTGAGGGCGCTTTACAAGGATGCGCCGATTATAGTGCTTGACGAACCCACCGCCGCACTGGACGCTATTGCGGAATATAATCTATATCGCAGCTTTAACGAAATTATCGGGGGAAAGAGTGCGGTTTACATATCCCATCGACTTTCCTCCACCCGTTTCTGCGACACTATCGCCATGTTCAAGCGCGGGGAAATGATAGAATACGGCACTCATGAGGAGCTGTTGGCGGAAAATGGTGCTTATGCAGAGATGTTCGCTGTTCAGTCCCAGTATTACAGGGAGGACGGGGAGCTTGATATGAATATGAGCGTTGAGCTGAATATGAATCCCGATATGGGTATGCGTCACGAGGGAGGTGATTTCCATGAAAAGGTCAGAGGGTAATAATTCCTCCAAAAAGAAAAACTGCGTAATGCCCACACTGAAATACTTTTTCCCCATTGCATGGAAATTCAGAAAAAGCTACTTCTTTTTAGCGGCGTTTAATGTAATAATCGATGCGGTAACGCCCTTTGTGAATATTCTGGTGCTGCCCTACCTTATCAACGAGCTTTTGGGGGATAAGAGCCTTGCCCGACTTTTGACCTATGCGGCGATAATAGTTTTCGGTCAGGGTATACTAAGCTTAATCAAAGATATTCTGCTGAATGTGTTGGAAAAGTATGACGAACGTTTCAAGGATTACTTTACCGAGGAACTGGGAAAGAAATCCATGTCACTGGACTTTCAGCTTACGGAGGACAAGGAGGCACTTGACCAGATAGAGCGTGCAAGGCAGGGAATGGAGTGGTATTCGGGAGGAATACACGGTATTACACAACAGGTCATGGCGATAGCCTCCGCTGTAATACAGATAGCGGGAGTGGCTGTAATTGTAATACTCAACGCACCTCTTGTGCTGCTGATAACCGCTGTTCTTACGGCGATTAACGCAGTGCTTAATTCCAAGAGAAATAAGATTGAGGTGGAGATTTTCAAGGATGATTCAAAGTGGAATCGTGCTTTCGGTTATTTTTCATGGGAAATGAGCGATTTCAGAAATGGTAAGGATATACGTCTGTACAATGCCAAGGATATGATGCTGGGGAAATGGGAGGAATATATCCAAAGGAGCGTAGAAACGAAAAAGGAAGAGCAAAGGCGGACAATGCCCTATTCTCTGGGCGCAGTTATACCTACTGCCGCAAAGGATATAGCTTGTTACCTTTATCTGGGTGTGCTTGCAATTACCGGTAAAATCACTATCGGTGTATTTTCACAAATGCTTACCTCGGGAGGAACCTTTTACACGGCTGTGAACAGTCTTTTAACCGCTGCCCAAGAGATAGTAAAGCGAACCAATTACGCTTATGAATATGTAAAGCTGATGGAATATCCTGTCAGCCTTAAAAAGGGCGATAAGCACGTAAAAGCAGGGAAGCATACCATAGAATTCCGTCATGTTTCCTTTGCCTATCCGAAAACGGGAGTGCAGGTGCTGAGGGATATTAACCTTACCCTTAATCAAGGTGAGCATCTTTCCGTTGTGGGGCTTAACGGTGCAGGAAAAACCACATTTGTAAAGCTGATGTGTCGGCTTTACGACCCTACGGAGGGGGAGATACTTCTGGACGGGGTGAATATCAAGGATTATGATTATGAGGAATATATGTCGGTGTTTGCCCCTGTGTTTCAAGATTTCAGGCTATTCAGCTTTTCCGTGCGGGATAATGTGGACTTAAACGGCACGGCGAGTGACGGGGAGGTAATAGCGGCATTGGAGCGTGTAGGTATGGGGGACAGGGTGAAAACCATGGACGAGGGGATAAACACCCTTTTATTCCGTGATTTTGACAAGGACGGAGTAGAGCCGTCGGGAGGAGAGCAGCAAAAGATAGCCATAGCGAGGGCGCTTTTCAAGGATTCGCCCACGGTGATACTTGACGAACCCACGGCGGCACTTGACCCCATAGCGGAGTATGACATATACAGGCAATTTGACAAGCTGGTAGGAGGAAAGACGGCGATATACATTTCGCACCGACTGTCGAGCTGTCGTTTCTGCGACCATATAGCGGTATTTTCCGAGGGAAGTGTAAAGGAATACGGTACGCATGAGAGTTTGGTGAACATGGAGGGCGGACTATACGCCGCAATGTTCGCCGCACAAGCGGAATACTATAATTAGTGGTTAGTAAGTAGTGGTTAGTTGATAGGTGGTTAATTAGCTAACGCTATTCAAGTACACCTAAAGGCGGCGGAAGACGGCGGGTGCAGGCTCAGCCTGCCGAGGATTCTTAAGGGCGAGTAGCCCTTAAGTGGGTGTGGGCAACGCCCACTTGTGCCGTAGGCACAAATAAACATAGGAAAACAAACAAACGCTTTTGTATAAGTGCCGCACTTGTAAATAAAATCAAGCAACTAAAGCGATAATAAACACAGTCAAGCAAATTGAACAAGTAACTTAGTGCGGCACTGTGAATACGAGTGGACGCTGTGCGTCCACAATGTATTCACGCAAAATCTTTGATTTTGCCGAAAACGTACTTGTTACCGTATAAAAGGTGTATGTTATACAGTCTAAGTCGGTTGATTTGCTAACGCTTTTTATGGAATGATATGTTTGTTCTCGTCAAAATCTCCGTTTTCTGTTAGCTGAAGCCTAAAATACAAGTACGAGTTTGTTTTCAGCAAAATCAAAGATTTTGCGTGAATACATTGCCGCTGCATTCGCAGCAGCTCGTATTCACAAGTGCCGCACTATAGGTCGTTCAGCTTGCATTACTATTTCACAAACACGTTTGTAACTTGTTATTTCGGAGTGCGGCACTTTCACAAAAAGCGTTTATTTGTTTCGCTATGCTTTTTGTGCCTACGGCACAAGTGGGCTTTGCCCACACCCACTTAAGGGCTACTCGCCCTTAAGAATCCTCGGCAGGGTTGAGAATCCTGCACTCAACGTCTCCCGCCGCCTTTTGTCGTTCACTATTGCCCTGCTTTATTGCCCGCCGATAACTGTCGGTCGGTTTACTGCCACAATTCATGTTCATCTTACCGCATTGCGTAGCTATGCACGGCGGTTGAGACAGTTGGGTGCAGGGTCTGCGACCCTGATTAAGATTTATTTAAGACTGTTGTTGTAACATAATGAGAGCGGATAGTAACCATTTTTTCTTTCGAGGTGATTTGACATGAGAGTGCTTATTGTAGAGGATGAAATTAAACTGGCGGATGCCCTTATTCAAATATTGAATAAAAATAAAATCAGCGCCGATGCCTGTTATGACGGCGCGGACGGCCTGGATAATGCCCTTACAGGGATCTATGACGTGATAGTCTTGGATATAATGCTGCCTAAAATGAACGGTATCGATGTCCTTAGAAATATCCGTAAGGAGGGTCTGACTACACCTATTCTCCTGTTTACCGCCAAGGACGATGTCGCCGATAAGGTCAGAGGTCTTGACAGCGGTGCGGACGATTACCTTACTAAACCCTTTGCAACAGAAGAGCTGCTCGCAAGGATAAGGGCACTGGGCAGACGCAGTACCGCCGGTCTTGTCAGCGATGACAGATTGGAATACGGCGATATCGTTCTGGATTTGTCCGCCTATGAGCTTTCTTCGGGAAAAAATTCCGTTAAGCTGGGATTGAAGGAATTTTCCATAATGGAATTGCTTATGAAAAATACCGGTCGGGTTCTTACAAAGGAAAACCTTATTATAAAGGTTTGGGGATATGAATCCGATGCGGAATATAACAATGTTGAGGTGTATATTTCCTTTTTGAGGAAAAAGTTAAGCTTCTTAAAGAGCAAAACTATTATAAAAACTATAAGAGGCGTTGGCTACATTATGGAGTAGGCTTGATATGATAAAGAAATTGCGAAAGCGCTTTATGCTTGTTATTATGACCGCGCTAATGGTGCTTATAACGGGTATTCTCGTCTGCGTTTATCTGTATATGTATTCATCCGAAAAGGAGAATGCGGGGAATACCCTTGAATTTGCTATAAGCTGGGACTTCGCTGATGAGAAGATAGCCGATGATTTCCTTCCCGATAAGAACGGTACGGCAATGGGTAAGCCCGAGGAGAACGATCCCCCTCCCGATGCCAAGGAAGCTAAGGAAAAGAATGAATCCGAATCCTCTTCCGCTGAAGATGAGGAAAGCTCGGAGGAGGGAAGCGGCGAATTCCATCGCCCCAAGGAGCCTGACGTCGAAAGGGACGATATCCGCTTCGGCAATTCGGTATTTTTTAATTATGACGAAACGGGTTCCCTTATGTCCGGCTGGATAATGGTGCAGACCGATGCAAGCGGAGAAAAATGGGTATTCCACAGTCAGATAAACCGTGACGAAAACGGAAATTATACCAGCGGTACAACAGAGCTTGACGCTTCCTATGCCGCTGCTGCACAAAAGGTTATCGACAACGGAGATGAAAGCGGTTATATAACCTTTGACGATACACAGTACAGATATATCTTCCGTGCAATCGGTGACGGATATAGGATAGTATTCCTTGACCGCACAGGGGAGCTTGCAACTCTGCACCAGCTGCTTTATATCCTCGGTGCCATATTCATAGGCGCAATAGCGGTTACGGCGGCTCTCGCATACGCCCTTTCAAGCTGGACTATGCGTCCTACGGAGGACGCATGGAACAGGCAGAGCGTGTTCTTTTCCAACGCTTCTCACGAGCTTAAAACACCCCTTACGGTTATTTCGGCAAATCTTGATGTAATTCAGTCAAACCCCGACAGTACGGTCAGAGAGCAGGAAAGGTGGTTCGGTTATGTTAAATCCGAGGTGGCAAAGATGTCACAGCTTATAGGCGAAATGCTGTACATAGCCCGTGAGGATGCACAATCGGAGAAAAAGCCTATTATGAGCGAGTTTGACTTTTCCGAGCTTGTGGAGGGCGAATGTCTGACATTTGAAGCGCTTGCCTTTGAACGAGGGAGATTTATTGAACAGGATATTGCCCCTGGAATAGTCGGAAAGGGCGAAAAGGAAAGTATACAGCGTGTGGTACGGGTGCTTATCGATAACGCCATATCACATTCAAGTGAAAATTCCTCCGTAAAGGTAAGCCTTAGCCTGTCAAAACACGGAAAAATCAAGCTTACCGTCAGCAATGAGGGCGAGGATATACCCCCGGAGAGCCTGAACCGCATATTTGACCGCTACTATCGGACGGATGCTTCGCGCAGTAAGGATACGGGAGGATTCGGACTGGGACTTGCCATAGCCAAGACCATAGTGGACAAGCACGGCGGAACGATTTCCGCGGAAAGCGAAAACGGTATTACAACCTTTAAGGTGGTTTTTCTGCCATAAATATTCAATAAGGGGCATCGCCCCGTCATTCAACGAACGACTGGGGGCGTTAGCCCCTTAGGTCTTTCAGTGGGGGATTGTATCCCCCACTGAAAGACCGTATGCTCCCCCGCCTGAAGAGGCGGGGGACATCAGTCGTGAGTTATAAAAAGGATATCCCGACCTTGTGTTTTTACACAGAGTCGGGATATTTTATTCACGGTTTACCGTAACCTTAAGCTTGACTATCCTGTTATCCTCGGCTTCGAGTACCTTAAGGGTGAATATTCCCTCGCTTACCTCGTCATTGTCATCGGGTATTCTACCGAAAAGCTCCATAGCCCAGCCGCCCAATGTATAGCTTTCGTTTTCTATAGTGTCCTCGGGGAGGTCAAGGGCGTCAAGGAACGAATCGATGTTCAGCTCCGCATTAGCCTCATATACGTTGTCACTCAGAGGTACAAGGTCATGACTTACCTCGTCCGTTTCGTCATATATCTCACCGAAAAGCTCCTCGATAATATCCTCCATTGTAACCATTCCGTATGTTCCGCCGTACTGATCCTTTACAATGGCGATATGAACCTTTTCCTTTTGCATTTTTGCAAGGACTTCGGATATGGTTTTAAATTCGGATATATATATCAGCTCATGAATTATGCTTTCAATGCTGTCTGCATCGGGATTTTCGGTAATCATGCGGAAAAAGTCACGTTCATGTATAAAGCCGATTATGTTGTCTATGTTCTTTTCATACACGGGCATACGGGAATATTGCTCGCTGAAAAACAGCTCCTTTATGCTTTCTATGTCGACGCTTTTTTCCACAGCCTGTATCTTTACACGAGGAATAAGAATTTCCGACACGTTTTTCTCGTCAAATTCCAGAGCGGAACGAACCAAATCGCTTTCCTGCTCTTCAAGCACGCCCTCGCCCTCAATTTCATCAATGATATATCTCAACTCGTCCTCGGTGACGGAAGGGGATTTATCCGATTTAAGGCAATTTGATACAAAGCGCTGAAGACAGGCGAATATAGCGGTAACAGGCGTAAGCACCGTCATTAAAAAGGACAGCACGGGAGTAAAGGTGATGGCGGTTTTCTCCGCATTCTGCTTAGCAATACTCTTCGGGAGAATTTCGCCGAAAACCAAAATCAACACGGTCATGAAGAAAGTAGCGACACCGACACCTCTTGCCCCGAAAAGCTCTGAGCAGAGAACCGTTCCCAATGAGGTGGACAGGATATTCACGATATTATTTCCCACAAGGATAGTGGTAAGCGCCTTGTCGAAGTTTTGAGAAATGGCGAGAGTTTTCACCGCCCTTTTGTTACCGTTTTCGGCATCGCCTTTGAGGCGGATTTTATTGACGGATGTAAAGGCAGTTTCGATTGAAGAGAAAAAAGCCGACATCACGATCAAAACCATTATCGCCGCATATTTCATAAAAAATTAATACACTCCCTTTTGGATAATAGAGATTGGAGAAAAGAGAATAGAGAATAGAGTGGATAGTGGATAGTGGGTAGTGAGTAGTTAGCTGTCGGTCAGTATAGAAGGGCAAAGGTGGACAATGAAGGGCGGCGGGAGACAGCCGGGTGCAGGGCCGCGGTCCTGCCGAGGATTCTTAAGGGCAGTGATATTTATATCACATAGCCCATTAAGTGGGTGTGGGCGACGCCCACTTGTGCCGTAGGCACAAATAAACATAGGATAATAAATTAAAGCTTCTGTATAAGTGCCGCACTGTAAAGAGAAACCGACAAATAAAGCGACAGTGAACACGGTTAAGCAAGCCAAACAGGTAAATCAGTGCGGCACTTGTGAATGCGAGCATTGCCGACAGGCAATGCAATGCATTCACGCAAAATCGGAGATTTTGCTAAAAAACGCACTCGTTACCGTATTTTAAGCGTTTCAAGGGGAGGGTAAAGTGTCTTGTACTCTAACCGCTGCTCACTAATCACTTCTTACTATAAATCATTGCCCCGAAATGTAAATTATTGTCCTAATAGAGGATAGAAAATAGGGGAAAGAGGATAGAAAAGCGTTACAAGAAAGAGTAAAGAGGCTTGAGTTCTATCCTCCTACTTCTAATTTCTACCCTCCGGCAGAAAAAGTGCCTCCGAATTACTTCGGAGGCTAAATCATGATATAGGATTATGGGGGATTTTCCCTGCGGCGTAGGGGTAAAACACCGCAGGGCAATTTGGGGTTCTTTTATACCGTTCGCTCGTGAGGGGTAACACGAGCCGTATATAAAAGCATGAAATGAAATGAAATCCAGTACTCACTCTCGAGTACGTTTATATAATACCCTATATTTGTGTTGATTGTGTGAAAACGTTCTGAAATCATTATGAAACAGTGCGTAAAATTTCGCCACAAATCGACAGCACCGGCCCCGAAATCCTATTTGTAAGCCTCTGACTTAGGGTATTATATCATGTTTTGGGTATAATTGCAAGGGGTTTTGGAGATTTTACCTACTAGAAGCAAGAGGATTAGAGGCAAGAGGCAAGAATAACAAGATACTTTACTTTATCTTTGAAGCGCTTTACTTGTAACTAACAGGTGAAAATTCTTGCTTCTTGCTTCTTAATTTCTTGCCTCTAGCAGCCCAAAGCCTATCGTTTTAGTAGGTCAGTTTTGCACCAAACAAGGCGAAAATTTGCACCAAGCAGTGAAAAAAACGCACCGAGTAATGAGAATAATTCAACAATGAAGGCAGAGATTGCCATATTCTTCGGAAATATACTTTAGCACATTAAATCGTTCAAGTGCAAAACGGGTGCTGTTTTGCAAAAAAAATAAAAAAATGCACCAAGCTCAAACCCGCTTGTAAAAAGGGTTTGAGGGCATTTTGGTGCAAAAGTGCAAAAAGTTTCAACTACGGCACACGTTACATAAAAAAATAAAAAACGGGATTATTTTTTTTTTTTGGAAACATACAAAGAGAAGTCAGAAAAAAATGCACTTTTTGCACTTGATTACTTTAATGCAATAAAGTGAACTGCTCTATTAGAGGATGGAAGATAGAGAAAAGAGGATAGAAGAAATAAGATTATTTACTTTTTCTTTGAAGTGATTTCAATACAATATCGTGAACGAGTAGGCTTCCATTCTCTATTCTCCATTGTCCATTCTCAAGTAGAACGAGTAAGCTTCCATTCTCTATTCTCCATTTTCTATTCTCGAATAGGTCGCGGTTATTCCTGCTTCTAAAACGTTCCTACCCATGCATAAAATTGAATATACCTTATGCGGGGGGAGCAAAAAATGAATAATAAGAAATCTAAAATGTCTGTTGATACTGCAAAGCTTACCGCGCTTTCCCTTGTTATGCAGACGGCGGGAATGGCTTTTAATGTAGCGCTCTCCTCCCGTGCAGGCACGGCGGCAGTGGGAATTATGTCCCTTATCTTCTCGCTTTTCGGGTTTATTATGGTGCTGGCAAACGGAAATATTTTCGTAGCGACAAGCCGTTTTGTTTCCGAAGCAAGAGGCGCGGGACACCGCAATTATTCAAGGGTAATGAGGTACACTCTTACCTTTTCCCTATGTCTTTCGTCGGGATTTTCCCTGTTGTCCCTTATCCTGTCGGATTATCTCGGTGAAAGCATTCTCGGCAGCAATCAGCTTGCTGTGGCTGTGAAGATTATTTCCCTTAGCCTGCCCTTTGCGGCGGTGGGGTCATGTATTAAAGGATATTTTCACGGAATACATTCTGTGGGCGTACCAATGAGAGGGGATATTACCGAATTTGCGGCAAAGTGGATTTTCCTGTTCGGAGCGCTGATTTTCACGGCGGGAACAGATTATTTCTACATAATGATTGCCCTTAGTGTCCTTGTGGGAGAGACCGCAAGCTTTGTCTATTACATGGTAAAATATATAGGTGAATATCGCCGCTTTTCCGCTTATCCCATGTCGGATAAACCCCTGCTTACCGACACGTCGTCATCCTTTCTGAAAAATATTATACCCATATCCGTAAGCGGCTATGTTCAGATGCTGCTTTCCTCCGCAAACGAAGCTATAGTTCCCGTAGCCTTGCTTCACAGCACCATGTCCCGTGATACCGCCATGAGCTGCTACGGTATGTTTGAAGCGCTGATAATACCTGCAATATTTTTCCCCTCGGCTGTGCTTACAAGTATGTCAAATATCATTATCCCCGAATGTGCCTGCTTCAACCGTACAGACAAAGACACGCGCACCGGGGAGCTTTCCGCTTTCACGGATGATATGTTCACAAAGTGCTTTTCCTACGCCTTTTTTATCGCCTGTATATATCTTTGCTGTGGTCGGGAGCTGGGGGCTTTGCTCTGTCCGCAGGATGATCTTGTGGGAAAATCCATTGTAATACTTGCACCTGTCATTCCCTTTATTTACCTTGAAATAATACTTGAGGGCATGCTCAAGGGAATGGGGAGACAGAATTTTTCAACGCTGAACACCCTTGCAGAATACACCGTACGCATACTTTGCGTAATAATTTTCGTACATTTTTGCGGATTTTACGGAGTGCTGATATCCTACTATGCGTCCAACGTTATAAGCAACATAGCGAGAATTGCAGTTGTATCAAAGGAATCGGGACTGAAATTCTCTTTTGTGAAATATGTGTTTGTCCCGCTGACAAGGGGAGCATTATGCAGCCTTACGGGACTGATTATCGCGAAAACGGTTCACGCGGATTATGCGGGGAATATAGCATACATAGCCGTTTTTTGTGCTGTCGGCTATAACGTGCTATTTTTGGATAAACAGAAAAGCGATCGGTGACCGCGGCCCTATTAGAGGATAGAAAATAGAAGCAAGAGGATAGAAGAATTAAGATACGTTACCTTATCTTTGAAGTGCTTTCAATGTATCAAACAAGTTCAATTTCTATCTTCTATTCTCCATTTTCTATTTTCCAAGAGGATAGAAGAAATAAGATACATTACCTTATTTTTGAAATGCTTTCAATATCGTGAGCGAGTAAGTTTCCATCTTCTTTCCTCCAATTTCTATTTTCGAGTAGAACAGGTTCAATTTCTATCTTCTATTCTCCATTTTCTATTCTCAAGTAGGGCAGGCTGAGCCTGCACGCAACGTTTCAACCACCGTGTGTTGCTAAGCAACACTACGCAATGCTTTAGTCGTTCTTGAATTGCTTTAGCAAGCTGACCGCCCCACTACCCACTATAAATCTATTTTCTTGAAAACTGTTCACAAAATCTAAACATATACATCTTAAATAAGTGCTATACTATCCTTGTGTTGTATCTGAGTTGTATTGTATCCCTTTCGGGAATAATAACAAGGAGGATTTTTTATGAAGAAGTTCGACACAAAGAAAATGGTAATCCTTGCCCTGTTGGCAGCTTTACTGATCGTAATGTCCTTTACTCCGTTGGGGTATCTGAACATTACTCTGCTGAACATTTCTTTCCTGACCATACCCGTAGCCATCGGAGCCATTGCAGCAGGACCGACAGGCGGCGCTTTTTTGGGATTGGTGTTCGGCATAACAAGCTTTGCAAGGTGCTTCGGGCTTAATGCTCTCGGTACTGTGCTTTGCTCGATTAACCCGGTGCTTACCCTTATACTCTGTGTTGTACCCCGCGTGCTTGACGGTCTTATTCTCGGCTTTGTCACTAACGGAATGTCGAAGCTGGGAGCGCCTAAGTATGTCATTTTCCCTGTAGTGGGATTTCTGGCAGCCGCATTCAACACGGTACTTTACATGGGTTCACTGGTACTGTTCTTCGGTAATACGGAGGTTATTCAGTCTTATTGGAATGAGCTTGCACCGGAAGGCGGTGTAATCGCGTTTGTAGCCGCTTTTGTGGGAATAAACGCCGTACTGGAGGCTGTAGCCGCTACAATAGTTACTTCAGCTGTAGCCGCCGCACTTTACAAGGCAAAACTGATTTTGTCAGAAGATAGGAGATAGAGGTAAGAGGATAGAAGAAATAATGAACCGTGACTTTGTTTTGAATTGCATTTAATGCAATGAGTGGGTAATATTTCTATTTTCCATTCTCCATTTTCTATTTTCCAAGAGGATAGAAAAATAAGATACTATACTTCATCTTTGAAGCACTTTCAATGTCGTGAACGAGTAAGTTTCTATTTTCTATTCTCCATTTTCTATTCTCAAGTAGAGCAGGTTCAATTTCTATCTTCCATTCTCTATTCTCTAATTTCCAAAAGGTGGTGTAACAGAAAATGGTATTTGCAATCGATATAGGAAATTCCAACATAGTTGCAGGCTGCTTTGATGATGGTGAAATTCTTTTTACCGAGCGTATTTCCACCAATCACACCGCTACCGACTTGGAATATGCGGTGAATTTCATGACTATACTTGAATTGCACGGAATTGACGCAAAAAAAATAACAGGTGCGGTAATGTCCTCGGTTGTCCCTCTCCTGACCGCAACGGTGAAAACCGCTGTGTACAAAATCACAGGACAGGATGCGCTTGTAGTGGGTCCGGGTGTAAAAACAGGTTTAAGCATTAAAATAGACAATCCCGCACAGCTTGGCAGCGACTTGGTTGTTGACGCGGTTGCGGCGATTAACGAGTATCCTCTCCCCGTGGCGATTATTGACATGGGTACGGCCACCACTATCAGCGTTGTTGACAGGAATAAGGACTATTTGGGAGGAATGATTATGCCGGGACTTAAGGTTTCAATGGAATCCTTGGCGGGCGGAACGTCACAGCTTCCCAAGATAGGCTTTGACCGACCAAAGCGGCTTATCGGTACAAACACCGTAGACTGCATGAAAAGCGGATTTTTGTACGGCAATGCCAGCTGCATTGACGGAATGATTGACCGAATTGGCGAGGAGTTAGGAGAAATGCCCACGGTTGTGGCAACGGGAGGACTTGCCCCCACGGTGATTCCCCTATGCAAGCACAGCATAACCATTGACGATTCGCTTTTACTTAAAGGGCTTATGCTTATATATTCAAAGAACAATTAGTTTTTGTTAAAGATACAATACAGCAGGGCGGTCAGTGACCGCCCTGCGTTTTTGTGCTGCTAGAAGCAAGAGATTAAGAAGCAAGAGAATAGAGTGAGTAGTTTATAGGCGGTCAGTAAAGAATGGTAAAGGTGAACAATGAAGGGTGGCGTAAGTAAGCCGGGTGCAGGGCCGCGGTCCTGCCGAGTTTCCAAAGGCGAGTAGCCTTTGGCGGGTGTGGGCAGAGCCCACTTGTGCCGTAGGCACAAAAAGCATAGCGAAACAAATAAACGCTTTTTGTGAAAGTGCCGCACTCCGAATAAACAGGTTACAAACGTGTTTGCGAACGTAAAACGGTTGTGAACATCTTATAGTGCGGCACTGTGAACGCGAGCTGTTGCGAATGCAACGGCAATGCGTTCACGCAAAATCTCCGATTTTGCGTGAACGCACTCGTTATCGTATAAAAGGTGTATGTTATATAGTCTAAGGCGGTTGACTTGCTAATGCTTTTCATGGAATAATATGTTTGTTCTCGGCAAAATCCCCGTTTTTTGTTGGTTAAAGCTTAAAACACGGATACCTGTGAGTTTTCAGCAAAATCTCCGATTTTGCGTGAAAACATTGCATTGCCATTCGGCAATGCTCGTTTTCACAGTGCCGCACTAAGTTACTTGTTCAGCTTGCGTTACTACGTCATAACCGCTTTAGTTACTTGTTACTCTTTACAAGTGCGGCACTTATACAGAAGCGTTCTTGTTTCACTATCACCTTAGTTACTTATCGCTCTTTACACTTCACAGAAGCTTTAATTTATTCTCCTATGTTCATTTGTGCCTACGGCACAAGTGGGCTCTGCCCACACCCGCCAATAGGCTATGTGATATAAATATCACTGCCTTTGGAAACTCGGCAGGGTTGAGAACCCTGCACCCAACGTCTTCCGCCGCCCTTAGATGTCCTTAAATTGCGTTAGCGAACTGACCGCCTGTCAACTGCTCACTCTATACTCCTGCTTCTATCATTTATCCTCTCTCAACGCAATCAGCTCTTCAACTGATTTCAGCACGGGCATTGAGGGGATTGTTCCCTTTTTGGAAGCGCTGAGCGCTCCGCAGGCATTGGCGAATACTGCAAGCTCCTCCTTGTCCTCAGGGGTCAGCTCCTCCAAAGGCTTGCCTATATCCAGAAGCTTGTAGAGAAAACCCGCATAAAAGCTGTCACCCGAGCCTAATGTATCGGTTATAGGCGTGTCAAACCCCGAATAACGTTCTATTCCCTTTCGGGAAGCGATTATACAGCCCTTAGCCCCTTGGGTTATGCATATCATTTTTACCCCCGCTTTCAGCAGGTAGGCAACCGAGGGAAGCAGCGTGTCACAGCCCGTAAGTATCTGAAGCTCCTTTTCCGAAAGCTTGATTATATCTACATATTGGAGTACGCTACGCATTGCTTTTACGGCAGATTCCTTTGACTCCCACAAATCCTCCCGCCAGTTCGGGTCATAGGAAATAATCTTTCCCTTAAGCTTGGCGTATTCAATGGCATTCATAGTGGCGGAGCGTGTCGGCTCGCAGGTAAGGGATAATGCGCCGAAATGGAAAATATCACAGTCGTCAATTACCGTCAAATCAATCTCACTGTAGGACAGATTAAGGTCGGCGCTGATTTTATCGTTCCGATAGAATACAAAATCCCTGTCGCCCTCCTCGTTTCTTCTAACAAAGGCAAGGGTGGTAAAAAAATTCTTGTCGGAAATAAGTCCACGTGTATCCACACCGCAGTCGCTGAGGACGCGCCTGAGATATCCTCCGAACATATCCTTTCCGATTTTGCCGATAAATCCCGTCTTTACACCCAGCTTCGCCACCATACACGCCACATTGGCGGGCGCACCTCCCGCGTTCTGCTTGAACATAGGCTGTCCGTTCTCGTTTTCAAGGTAGGTAAAATCGATAATTACTTCCCCAAGTGCCGCTATTCCCGACATTTTTCAGTCCCCCAAATAGATATTTGAAATTAGATAATTGAGGAGGCTGTGCCTCCAGCCACCGTCTCCCGCCGACCTTAAATAGAAGTGAATTGCGGTAGCAGATTTACCGACAGTTAGCTGTCGGCAAACAAACCGGTGCAATTCAAGAACGTTGTAAGGTGGCGGAAGGCACTGGGTGCAGGGTCTGCGACCCTGCCTCTTGCTTCTTAATTTCTTGCTTCCGGCAGCGGCGGGCACTATTCTCCAATTATATTTATTACACTTATTATATCCCTAAAAAATAAACCTGTCAATGGATTTTATGTTCAATTCAGGTAAATTTTAAAAGATCCTCGGCTGTATTCCTACAAAGCTTGTATAGCTCATCATCGGAAAAAATATAGCTTTTCCTTGTTGGAGGGGTATGCGCCGAGGAAATCTCGTTAAGCTTTCCCACACCCTTTCGGCAGTCATCGGGAGTAACAGGCAGAAGTCTTGCGGCGTCCTTATACAGCTTGTCGGTGTATACGGGGACATCGTATGTTCCGGCGAGAAGCTTATCAAAACGGTTGAAATCCAGCTGTTTCATTCGGTTAAGGGTAAGATTTTCGCCTTGGCTGTACTTGGTGGGATCAAGCCCTTTAAGCCGTTTTGTGGCATAAGTGTTCCAGTGAAAATCCGTCATCAGGTGGATATAATATCCCAGAGCCATACTGTCCATACTGTCACGGTATTTTTCGAGAAAAATCTCATAGTGAGGGAAAGCGGGCTTAGTATTACCGGGAATATATTCGCTGTAGTGAGTGACATGGTATTTAAGAGCTTTTGATATATCCGTGACAACATATCCGCACAGCAGGTCGGGGAGAATATTCCCAAACAAAAACGAGTTTTTATCGGACGGTTGGAGAATTTTGTACATATCTCCCGCAACCGCCATGTGTATTCCCCATGATGGCATATTTTCACGCTCCCGGTTGGATAATAGAAAATGGAGAATAGGGAATAGAAATTGCAGTTGTTAGTTTACGGATGGTCAATTTGCTGTCCGCTACCCACTATAAATCCATCCGCTACCCTATAACTCTCCACACTTTATTATAGCACGGAATTAAACGACATAGTGTAATTTAATAATAACAGTTTGAAAATATTTTTGGCGGTCTGTGACCGCAGCCACCGGCTCAACCGCCGTGCATAGCTACGCAATGCTACAGTGTTCTTAAATTGCGGTAGTAAACTGACCGGGTAACTTAGCAATGCGGCATGTAAAACCGTAGGTTTGCCGAGAACAAACATATTATTCCATGAAGAGCGTTAGCAAGTCAACCGTCTTAGACTACATAATATACACCATTTATACGATAACGAGTGCGTTTTCGCAAAATCTCCGATTTTGCGTGAAAACATTGCCGCTGCATTCGCAGCAGCTCGTTTTCACAAGTGCCGCACTAAAAGTTGTTCACAACTGTTTTACGTTCACAAACACGTTAGTAACTTGTTTTTCCGTTGTGCGGCACTTATACATAAGCGTTAATTTACGCTCCTATGTTTATTTGTGCCTACGGCACAAGTGGGCTCTGCCCACACCCGCTTAAGGGCTACTTGCCCTTAAGAATCCTCGGCAGGCTGAGCCTGCACCCGCCGCCTTCCGCCGCCTTAAGGTGTGGGGAAACTGCAGTAGCAATTTTACCGACAGTTAGCTGTCGGTATAAGAAGTAGGGCATTGCGCCGGCAACACAGGGCGGCGGGAGGCAGTGGCTGCGGGGACACCCCGCCAAAAAAATGGGGGGAAAATTATTCAGATTGCTTATTGATTAATGATTGTAAAGGTAGTATAATATATAGTGAGTATTTGCGAAAGGGGCTGTTCCGTTGTATTACGTTTGCGGAATATCAGACAAGGGTACTGTGAGAGATCACAACGAGGACGCTTTTTTAATAGATGGTGTTGTTCTTTCTAAGGCGCAGCTTGAAACCGATATACGCCCGCCCTTTATTGCCGCTGTTGCCGACGGCGTGGGCGGCGAGGCTTCGGGCGAGGTGGCTTCAAGACTCGCTCTCGAGCTGCTCTCCTCCGTAAAGTACGGCAGTAAGGTCAATATGCAGAGCAAGATTAACGGCATACACGGTAAGCTTGTGCGCTATGGCAGCGCTCATCGGGGCTGTACCAATATGCAGACTACACTTTGCGCTATAGCCGTTGACGAGCAGGAGAACGCAAGCGTTATAAATGTGGGCGATTCCCGTATGTATCGCTACCGAAACGGTAAAATCAGGCAGATTTCCACGGATCAATCTCTTGTCCAGCTGCTTTACGAGCAGGGAAAAATTTCCCGTGAGGAGCAGCGCACTCATGAACATAAAAATGTTATTTTTCCCGTATTGGGGAATGTAACTTCATCTCCTGAACCCGAAATAAAACCCATTACAGGGGGGATTCGCGGCGGAGATGTTATTATAATATGCACGGACGGTATTTCCGATTACATAACACAGGGACAGTTTGAGGAAGCTCTCGCATTGCCTATGAGCTTGCCCAAAAGATTGCAGCGCCTTACCGAAATTGCTGTGGAAAACGGCAGTACGGACAATATGACTGCTATAGGCGTTTCGTGCTGCGGTGTTCATACACAGATTAAACATTCCTCTTCAAAGAGAAAACAGGTACGATGATTATATATGCTGAAATGATTATGGGGCATTTGCGGCATATTTACACATATACGGAGGGTGCGGATAGATGAGTAACTGGGAGAAATATAAAACCATTGGTGTCTGTTTGTCAGATGTGAGAGTGGATTTTCAGCAGACATTTGTGGATCGCCTTGCCAAGACGGCAGGAGAACAGGGATATAAAATTTTCGTTTACGCTACCACTACGGATTTATTTAATGAAAGCCGTTATAATGACGGTGAGACAACAATTTTTGACCTTATTCACTTTGAACGCTTGTGCGGTCTTATTATTCTTACCGAATCCATTCACAGCGATGAAACCGTGGAAAGGCTCATAGCTAAGGCTAATGGGTGCAATATTCCCGTTGTCAGCATTGACAGGTGTGTGGAGGGCTGCTACAATGTAATCTTTGACTATTCCAAAGCCTTTGAAACCATTGTAAGACATCTCGTGGACGTTCACGGCTGTCGCACCTTGAATTTAATGGCAGGTATCAAGGACAATTCCTACTCCATGGAGCGTGAGGACAGCTTCCGCAGGGTGCTGGATGAAAAGGGCATAGAGCTTGACGAAAGACGGGTTATGTACGGAGGATTCTGGAGTACACCCACACAGCAGGCTTTTGATGAATTTATGAAAACGGGTCTTGATATGCCCGATGCATGGGTCTGCGCCAACGATACAATGGCAATGATTGTCTGCGCAAAGCTTATAGAATACGGCTATAGCGTACCCGACGACTGTTTGGTTACGGGCTTTGACGGAATAGCCTCAGCGGAATATCATGTTCCAAGACTTACCACCTCAAAGCAGGATATAGATTTGGCGGCGGATAAGGCACTGGAGATAATAACGTCCGTAAACAGCGATGTGCCTGTGAAAAACACTACATCTGTGGAGTTTAAGCCGATTTACACCCAGTCATGCGGCTGTAAGCCCCTTAACTACCGGGAAGTGACAGGGCAGGTGCTTATGCCCCTGCTTATAAGGCTTGACGAGGACAGCTCCCATGAGGAGGGCATGGAGCATATGCAGGCGTTCGGCGAGCAGATTGACGATATAGGAGAGCTGTCAAAGAAAATCTTTAATCACAGCTGGCCCTTTTCGTCTTGCTATCTGTGTATTACCTTGGATAATATGTTTATGAACATAAACAGCTTTGACGCCGCGGAAACCATGGGGCTGAAAAACGATGAAACCGCCGATAATCTTATATTGCTTGAGAGCCTGTGGAGCATTTCGGGCGATCCCTATTATGCAGGGGGAGGAAAGCACTTTGCGGAGGCGCTGGAGGCATTTGACTGCTTTATATTTTCACCTATTCACTTCGGCGACAAGGGAGTGGGATATATAGCGTGCGCTCTTGACCCGAAAAACAACAACACAAGCCGCAGCAATAATTATCGTTATCTTGTTAAATACACCCATACCCTAAACCATACCTTAGAGGTAATCAATAACCAAATTGTCCTGAAAAAAGCGAATGAAAAGCTTAGGGAGCTGTATATAAGGGATTATATGACAGGTCTTTATAACAGGCAAGGCTTTTATAACGAGTTCAAAAGCCGTGCAAGGAAATCCTTGGAAAGTGGAAAAGCGGGCAGTATTTGCGTAATTTCCGTGGATATGGACGGGCTTAAGACCATCAACGACACCTACGGTCACTCCGAGGGAGATTTTGCCATAAACTCCATAGGTCAGGCGCTTCTGCTCTGTGCCGACGGCAATACCGTCTGCGCCCGTTTCGGCGGCGATGAATTTGTGGTGCTTATCTTTGGCGGCGAGGATACCTCAGCAAAGGAGCGTGGCGAAAGGTTTGTTATCGAGGTTATTGCATACCTTGAACAGCTTAACAGGAATGACGGCAAGGAGTACGGCATTGAATGCAGCTTCGGACTTAGCTGTGCGGATATTCGGGATGATACTGTGATAGATTCCCTCATTAAAGAGGCTGATGTGCTTATGTACACCGAAAAGGTGGTTCATCACGGACGCAGGAGGTAATCCCCGTCACAGCACGTAATACGTCATTTTACACAAATTTTTTCACATAATGCAAAAAGCAACGCTCCGCTTTTTTGAAGTGCTCCCCTTTTGTTAGACAATGTGGTATAATATAAATATACCAATTAAAAGTCTAATGAAAGGGGATATTTTTATGCCTAAAGGAAAGCCAAACAAAAGGTATACACCAGAATTTAAAATCATGGTTGTAGAAACAATGCAAAAGGAAAAACTGAGCTACAAAGAAATAGAGAGAAGATTTGAATTGCCGCACAGACGAGCCGCCGATTGGGAACGAATCTACCTTGGAGAAGGAAAAGAAGGACTCTATGTTGAAAGAAGAGGACGAAAGTCAACGGGACGCCCTCCAAAACTGAAGAAAGAGGTGGAGGAAGACCTCATCGCAGAAATGCAGCGACTTCGTGCGGAAAATGACTACCTAAAAAAATTGAATGCCTTGGTTGCCGAGAGGGTACGGCAAGAGAAAAAGCACAAGTGATATGGGAACTGAGGCATAAGCACAAAATAGGTC
>MSHL01000051.1 GCA_001941135.1 Ruminococcus sp. Zagget11 | reverse complement strand
ATTCTATCACTTTATTTCCGGATTGTCAAGCGGTTTTTTCGCATTTTTTTGTTTTTTGTTGGTTTTTACAAAAATATCTGCGTTTTTATGGCGGTTTTGCATGGATTTTACAACATATTACCCTAATCATCAAAATCCAAATCGTAAAGGTCGAGAACCTCTCGGATTTCCCCATACGAATATCCCCGCCGCAGTAATGCATTCTTTACCTTTTCAACACCCTTTCTGTCAGTAAGGTAACGTTCATATTTCACCTCAACCAAATGCTCAAGCCGCACAAAGCTGTCGTCATCCTCTGACAGAAATTCTTCCATAACCTCGCCTGCAAGCTCCTTATCTATCCCCCTGCGGCACAGCTCCTGCTTTATGCGGTATTTACCGTAGCATTTCACCTCTGATAGGTGCTTGCACAGCTTTTCGGCATATTTTCTATCATTTATCAGATGCAGTTCCGACATCATATCGCAAACGGAATCGGCGATATCCTCCGCATAGCTCGCTTTCAGCTTCCGATAAAGCTCCTCACGGGAATAATCCTGCCCCTCCAGCAGGTACAATGCTCTTTCTTTGGCACGCCGCAGATCGTTCTCTCTTTCCAGACTGTCTGCATAATCATCGTCAACAGGACTTCCCACAGCAAGTCTGTGGGAAGTCACTATGCCTTTATTTATGTACAACCGTCTGCCGCTTTCAAGCACAATGCACATGGTATTGCCCTTGAACGGTGAAATTTCAACTATATTCATCCTATATCAACCGGCGTAAATTCCTCATAATCATCGTCTGCGTCAATATCTACGTTGATTTTAGCCGCAGATATGGCTTTCTCGGCACTATCCTCCGCAGTGTCCGACAATTCATCCTCGATATCGGCGTCACTTGCCTTTGCCGCAGGCTTCTTCGCTGAAAGTGCATCCGAATCGGGATTATCCTCCAAAAGCTTTTTAACCTTTTGCTCTACTTCGTCCATGATATCGGTATTTGCCAAAAGATATTCCTTGGTTTTGTCGCGTCCCTGACCGATCTTTTGCCCATTGTAGGAGAACCATGCGCCGCTTTTCTTTATAACGTCAAGGGTGACAGCCATATCGAGGACTTCTCCCACTCGGCTTACTCCCTTTCCGAAGAACATATCGAACTCCGCCTCCTTAAAGGGAGGTGCAACCTTATTCTTTACCACCTTACAGCGTGTACGGTTTCCGATTATAGCGCCGTCCTCCTTGATAGGCTCGCCTCTGCGCACCTCAATTCTGACGGAGCTGTAGAATTTCAGCGCACGGCCGCCCGGTGTGGTTTCGGGATTGCCGTACATAACGCCGATTTTTTCACGAACCTGATTGATAAATATAGCTACGCAGTTTGATTTGGAAATTACAGATGTAAGCTTGCGCATAGCCTGTGACATAAGCCTTGCCAGCAGTCCCACATGGGTATCTCCCATATCGCCCTCAATTTCCGACTTAGTTACCATAGCCGCAACCGAGTCAAGGACAATACAGTCTATTGCACCCGAACGCACAAGCTCCTCCATAATTTCAAGTGCCTGCTCGCCGCTGTCAGGCTGAGAAACAAGAAGATTATCCACATCCACTCCCAAAGCCTTGGCATATTGAGGGTCAAGGGCGTGTTCAACGTCAACAAAAGCGGCATATCCTCCAAGCTTCTGTGCCTGTGCCACAACCTGCAATGCTACCGTAGTCTTTCCGGAGCTTTCGGGACCGTATATCTCGATTATACGTCCTCTGGGCAGACCGCCTATTCCCAGTGCCATATCCAAGGTCATAGAGCCTGTGGGAATAGCGTCAACATTGTACTCGATTGATTTTCCCAATCTCATAACCGCATTTTTTCCGTATTGCTTCTCAATATGGGCTATTGCCGCTTCAAGCGCTTTCTTCTTATCCTCGGGGGTGGTGGGGCGCACCGGCGCCTTTTTTACTTCCGCTTTTTTTCTTTCTGCCATTGATAATACCTCCATTTATAATATTTGCTGCTTATTTTATTTTTTCGGGGTAATGGTTTTCCTATACCCGCCTATAACTCTTACAGACCCTGAACCGTCCTGTCGGGTAAAACAGTCCTCAAATCCGTTTTTTACAAGCATTTCACCCACATCAGACTCTTGTTCGGGATCTATCTCAAAGGCAATCAAACCGTCGATGCGAAGGTAATCGCACCAAAGGGTAATTATTTCCCTGTAAAAATACAGCCCATCCTCGCCGCCGTACAATGCGGTTTCAGGCTCATACCGCACCTCTTTTTGCAGCACAGTCATGTCCTCCGCCGTAAGGTAAGGGGGATTGGAAACAATACAATCAACTCGATTTTTCCCGTTAAACTCCTCCGCCTGCCCTCGGTCAAGGACATCACCCTTAATCGGCTTCACGTTGGGAAATTTACCGACATTTTCCCGCAAATAGGAATATGCCCTGTCATATTTCTCCACGGCGAATATCTCCGCGTTATCGGGGAGATTATGGGCAAGTGCCGCCGCAATACAGCCGCTGCCGCTGCAAAGGTCAATTATCCTGACTGGACGGCTTCGGTTAAGTCTTGCTAAAACCGCTTCCACGAGGGCTTCCGTATCGGCACGGGGAATAAGAACGCCCTCCCCGACCTTTAAGCGCTGACCGTAAAACTCCCATGCTCCGAGAATGTATTGCAGGGGACAGCCCTCCGCACGCTTTTTAACGGCTGCAAGGATAGCCTCCTGCTTTTGGGGAGATACCTCCTCGTGGGAGTGAGCATAGCAGTATGCTCGTGTCATACCCCCTATATCCTCGAAAATGCACTGCCTGTCAAATTCCCTATCGGCAATATCCGCTGCCTCCAAAATACTGTCGGCAGCAGCGCAAAGCTCCGCAATTACCATATATCATCTTCCCGATTTTCGGGTATGCAGGGCTTGAGTGCCTCGATTGCTACCTCTATCTGACTATCATCAGGCTCACAGGTCGTAATGTGCTGAAGCCACATTCCCGGCGCGGAAATCGCCCTTGTAAGTGGATTATCGATCCTGCCCGCAATTCGTATTACCTCATACGCCACCGCCGATTCAACAGGCAATAACAGCAGTTGAAGCCCGAATCTAAGCCATACATTGCTCCAAGGCAGGAACATTCCGACTATAACGCTTATAATAACCACAATCAATATAAAGCTTGTACCGCAGCGAGGGTGAAAGCGACTCATCTGCCTTACATTTTCCACCTTCAGCTCCAGTCCCGCCTCATAGCAGGCTATGGTCTTATGCTCGGCACCATGGTATTTAAAGGTAATATTCATATCCTTGCTTTTGGAAATAATCCACATATATCCCACAAGCAGGGCAAGCTTTATAACGCCTTCCACAAGGGTTATACACCAGTTCGGCGCGCCCAGCTTCACAAGGGGAGAGGATATAAGTGCGGGGAAAAACTTAAAGGCACAAACGCAGACAATCATAACAACCACACACACCACAACCATGATGGTATCGGCTATCTCCTTGCCGTGTTCACCCTCAAGCTTGGAGTTAAGCCACATTTCCAAGCGGCTCATTTCCTCCTCCTCTTCTTCCTCCTCATCATCGTCGGTAATCTGCTTTTGGGCGGATTTTATGGTGCAGCGTATTCCGCTTATAAGGGAATCCACAAAGTTAAAGCATCCCCTTATAAAGGGCACGGTCTTGTACCATGGCTTTTTTCCGCCCTTTAGCTCCCACGTTTCCAAGTCAATGGTTCCGTTGGGCAATCTGCACGCCATCGCGCCTGTGGTGACGCCTTTCATCATAACGCCCTCCACCAAAGCCTGACCGCCTATCTTTGACTTAAACTTTTCCGTTTTATCAATTTTTTCAGCCATAATATTCCTTTCTGTTACAATAGATAAAAGTTGTTGATTACTTCGGAGGTTGTCAGCAGCAGGCTGTCGTCCGTATCGCCGAGAAGCACCATAAAGCAATGCTGTTCGTCCGCAGCCGCTGTAAAATAACCCTTTTCCATATACTCGCTCTCCTCAGAAGCGTCCACAGTCCTTATTCTCATAAGCTCCAGACGGCTTTCGCGCAGATTTGAGTTGAATTTATAAAAAACCTTTTCCCCCGTTGTACTGTCCGTCTTAACGGTCACAAGTCCCTCCCACCTTACGGGCAGGATAAAACAGTACCCGTCCGAGGCGGAGGTAAGGGATAGGTATTTTCCCTCAACATCATAGTTTTCAAAGACATTCCACAGTGTCATATTCTCGGCAGAAGCGCTGCTTTCATAGCTGGGAAAAGGCTCTGTGGTGGGTATCTCGACGATACCATCGCCGTCAATATCCATACTGTAAAGACCCGATGCTCTGGTAGTAAGCGCAGTAAGCTCCGATCCGTCAATATTGGCAGGGTTGCGCAAAACTCCGTCAACCCAATACAGCACCTCCGTGGATAAATAGCCACTGCTTAGCAAGCCGTCTATAAAAACAGCCTGTATGCCGTCCTCGATATTTCCGATACAGCCGCTGACCACATTGGGCAAATCCACCGTATCGGGACTGAGTTTCACATCAGCTATACAGGAAACCACCCCGTCCACATCGGAGAGAAGCTCCGCATATGCCTGATGATTTTCATTATTGCAGTTTATAACAAGCATATCGCTGCTGCCGTCCCTGTTCATATCGGTGATTACCGTTTTGTAATACACCGCGCTGTATTCCGTGGACAAAAGTCCGTCGGTATAGCTGTATATCCTCATGGTTTTTTCGGTTGGCGTCAGGTATCCGTATCCTATTATCATGCGGGTTTTTCCCGCATTGCCGAAATTATCGAAAAGCACTCTTTCCACAGTCGTTCCCGCACCGGCATGATCGTAAAAAGAACGCCATTCGCCGGTACTGTCCCTATCGATAATATTTACCCTGACAAATCCCTCCGCATCGGCGCCCGATGACTTGGTCAGCTCATAAAAAACCACTGCCTCCTGCTCGTCGTCGCCGTCAAGATCCTGCATAATATAGGCGGAGCGATACTCCCCGCTTTTGGGATAAATAAGCTTAATATCCTCACCGGTATAGTAAACGAGAGCATTGTATATAGACTCCTGCTCCGAATTCATCATTGGCGCTTTCAGCAGGGATTCCACCGATGAATTAAAGGCACAGCCTGTAAAGGAAAATGCCGACATCACGGCTGCGGCAAGCATAATAATACGCCTGCGCGGAAAAAACTTAAACACACCCACTGTTTGCAGTCCTCCGACACTGTATATCACAGAAAACAAAGCCGCGCTTTCCCGTCATAAGCTCGGGGAAAAGCGCAGCCGGCAGTCATTTACTATTACGTTGCATCATTACTGAAGTCGTTTTCGTCAATAGCCTCCATCTCCTGATATTTTTCGGGAAGGACAGCCTTACTCCAACGGCGCTTATCCTTAACGACCATACGAGGCATTGTACGGTAAACGTAGGTGCTCCAAAATACGAATACAATGGCAATTGAAAACAGCATGATACCCATATCGCCTGTTGGGGGCATACCCATACTGCTGCGTTCCAAGTAGCCCTGCGGAGTAAGCAGTAAAAAGTATCTGGGCAGACATGACACCGCCGCAAGCAACGTGGTAAGATATCCCATGAAGCAGAGCCATATACGGCTATTCTTCTTTTCTATACCGTCAAAGAACTTTGCAACAAGGACAAAGAATATCGCGGCGGACATCGAAGTGAACATCTCATATACCTTCTCGGAGGACACTGCCAAAACAGAATTCTCCGCAGCCATATTAAATACATCCAAAGCCTTCCATATTGCGGCAGTAGCCATTGCGCCGCAGTTAGCTGTGGTAAAGCCTACCTTTTTGAATATATTTATAGCAATGCACACAAAGGTAAGCGCGGCCATAAGCATTATTACGTGCTGAATAATAAGTGTAACCGAATAGCCGGTAAGCATATTGTACTTTTTCTGTTCAACAGGATCGTCCATAGCATCTCGTATCACAATATTATCCGAAACAATTTCCACTATATCGAAAGCAATCTCAATAAGCACCAGCAGAGCGACAATTATAGCACCGCAGGCGGCAAAGGAGGAAATTTTCGGGTTAAGCCTGTCATAACGCAGACGCATAGGATTTATAAGTATGCAGAAATCCACAACCTTATCCTTAGCCGAGCCGAAGCGCAGAAACAGAAAGGTAATAATCATTCCCACAATTATAATGATAGCGGGATAATTCTTAGCAAAGGAATCATCTATGTATCTTCCCAATGCCCAGTCGATATTATTCGTCAGCTGAATATACCGTGCCACAACAGCGGCAACAAGGGTAATAACAAAGGGGATAATCGAAGCCTTTTTAGGTATTTTCCCCTTTTTATTAATTTCGGTGACATTATAGCTCCGACGAGCCGCCTCCGTAACAGGTACCATTCTTCCCATATCATTGTTCTCCTTTTTTAACCGAGCCGCATAAATAAAGGGTTCGGATTTTGTATCTGTCCGCACCTAAGCTTAAACGGAATACTTCAAAAAGCACACACATATAGATTATCAAGGGTAATATCAACAATTCCAACTACAACTATTGTACTACAAAAAAGCTCATATGTCAAGCGTATTATCTCTACTTTTTTAAGACTTTACGGTATATTTTTTATTGTTTAAAAACTCTTTCGTCATATTATATAAACATTTTGTCGTCCTTATGTACAAAAAATACAATCAAATAAAATGAAAGGATGTTATTATCATGAAAGAAATATTAAAGCTAACCTTGATTTTAACGGTAATTGCGATAGCTTTCGGCGCCGCTTCCAATTTGTGCCGCAGCGCCTATGCGGAGAAAAATACCGACCAAAATAGTACCCTTTCCGATGAAACAAAAATATCGATACCCGAAACAATCACTGTATACAAGACAGCAACAGGCGAAACGGAGGAAATGCCTCTTGAAGATTATGTGCTTGGTGCGGTGCTTGGGGAAATACCGGGAATGATTCCCCTTGAAGCCATGAAAGCGCAGGCTATAGTGGCGAGAACATACGCAGTAAGACGTATACTTACTGCACAAAGTGCCCCTGACGTAACAATAGGCTGTGCGGACATATCGGACAATTCAGGCAAATATCGGACAGCTGTCACCCCGGAGAGGGCGTCAGCGATATTCGGCGAGGAATTTGAAGATATTTACAGTGTGGTGAAAAGAGCGGTAAGTGAAACAGCAGGGAAAATCCTGACCTATGACGGATACCCAATAATAGCCGCATTCCACACAGCCAACGGAGGAATGACGGAATCCGCCGAAAATGTATGGGGCTGGGATGCGCCGTATCTTGTGTCGACAGAAAGCGAGGGGGATCTGTATTCGGAATATTACGGACAAAGCCGAAAAATAACGGCAGCCGAATATAAGGCACGTATATCCGCCGCATACACCGATGGGGATTTTTCCGACGAAACGCTTTGGGAAGCCGTTTCCGACACCGATACGGGCTATGTCAAAAGCATTTCTGTGGGAGGGATAATTCTGACAGGGGAAGAATTTGCGAGAATATTTACCCTTGAAAGCGCCGTATTTACCCTTGAAGAGGAAAATAGCGGAAATATAGTGATAACCGTTTATGGCAGTGGAAATTTAGTGGGAATGAGTATAGTCGGTGCGGCATATATGGCTGAAAGCGGTGCAAGCTGTGAGGATATATTGGAGCATTATTTTGCGGGAACGGAAATAGCCGATTGAGTACGGCTTCCTAAATAACAAATCGGATAAATCGGCAATTTACAATTTTCCAATGAAAAACAGAGGATGGTGGTGCCACCCTCTGTTTTTTTGCTTGTACTATGCTTTCAATCAATAGTTAAGCTCCAGTTCATCCAGTGTTATTACATAATCGTCATTGTAAATAGCTTTCAGATCCTCTTTGTCATTGTTGTCGGTGATATACTACTCCGTGTGCCATGTCATGAACCATACCCAGTCGGTGCTGTCCTCACGCAGCTGCTCTACTGTGGGGATTCGTCCGCATTCGTGGAAGCATACGGGCATACTGTCGGGCACTACCTCCGTTACAAGCTCATAAAGCCTGTTATTCGCTCCGTCACTGTAGGAGTCTGCACCTGCAATGTCTACATACTCATCTCCTGGGTACCAATTCTCATATTTACGTCCGTTTCCGGAAAATCCGCATACCCATATAAGGTTATTAAGTCCGTGGTAATTTGTATAGCGGTCGTACATTATCTGCCAAAGCTTTTTGAAGTTTTCGACGCCGCCCTTGCTCCACCAGAACCAACCGCCGTCCAGCTCATGGAACGGACGCCAAAGCACCGGTATGCCTTCCTCCTGCAGCTCCTTTAAAGCCTCAGCCGCCTTGTCCATGCCCGCTATAAGGGTTTCGTATTCCTCTGTGTCCTCGGTGAGAGCCTTATCCCAATCCTCAATCTCCGTGTTCATGCACTCGCTCCAGCTTCCGCTGAAATCGCAGTCGCAGTGCCAGCATATAGTAACTATTCCCCCGCGCTCATGCCAATCCTTTGCTCTTTCATTCACCCCGTCAAAGTCATCGTTCATATAATCCAGTCCCCTTATGGCAGAATATTTTCCCGTGACCTCATAGATGTAGTCAAATTCGTATTGGTCACTGCCCATCCATGTTGACTCCTGCTGACCGGATATAATACCGTTATGATAGGTGTCGCAGATGTAATCGTAAAGGATTTTCGCCTCCTCGGTGGCGTTGGGGTTGGATAAGGTCACGCCCTCCGTTTTCGTATCGGCGGAAGCAGATGTACTGCTCGCAGTGCTTGTTTCGGCGCTTGTCCCTGTACTGTCCGTACCGTCCGCATTATCCGACACGGCACAGCCCACCATCTGCATAAGCACACAAACCAGTGCAACACCCTTTTTGAAAGCTTCTAACATACCTTTTACCTCCGTTATTGAAAATATAATCAGATTATCTATTTGCTGTCTTCAATCCTCAAGACTCGATCCCTGCCGCTTTTCTTATTCCGCTTATAATGTCCTCATTCTGCCATTTCAGCTCCGCACGTTGGAATAATCCGCCGTCATCCCAGATATATGTCGGTATTCCCGCATCGCTGCAAAGCTGTATAAAGGTTTCGCAGAACTTTACCCGCGCGCTTTCGTCATTTCCAAGACAGGTGCCGTATTCACCGACAATAACGGGAATACCGTTATCAACGAATGTGGACTTTATCTGCGCTACCTTTGACTCCATAAGCTGAATATCGGAATCTGTGCCCCAGCTGTGCTGCTGATTGGTTGTGCAGAACTGCCACGGAGTGTAATAGTGAACCGATACTATACAACGATTTGCGCTGTCTGTGGGCATAACGAAGCGGCTGTCGCAGGTCATTGCAATATCCGTCCAATATCCCGCTATAAGCAGGTGACGTTCCGCGTTATTTCCGCCCGATGCACGGACGATATCCACAAATTCCTGATTGAGCTTATTCAGGGTATTATACGCGCTGTCAAGATCCATATCATCAAAGCCCACCTCGTTCATGGACTCGAAAATAAGCTTATCCCCATAGTCCTTAAAGCACTCGCAAATCTGCTCCCATACCTTGGTATATTTAGCCTCGATACCCTCATAATCTCTGGAAGCGTTTCTTACCCATGCGCCGAACTTGGGATCTCCGCCGCCGTCATGGTGGATATTGATAATAACGTACATATCCAAATCATAGGCATAATCAACGATTTCACGAACCCTGTTCATCCATTCCTCGTCAATTACATAATTCTCGTCCATGTGGTCACGCCATGTTACGGGGATACGAACCGAGTCAAATCCTGATCCCTTGACAAATTCCAGCTGTTCCTTGGTAACGGTAGGATTTCCCCAAAGAGTTTCTGTAACATTTTCGGCATTCTCGTCTATGCTTCCGTCGCCGTTGCGGTCCGCATTACATACGTCAAGCGAGTTACCCAAGTTATAACCGAGCTTCATCTCCTCCACAAGTTCCATGGAAGAAATATCGCGCATTTCCCCCACGGAGGACGAAGTATCGGAGGTACTTGCACAAGCGGCAGTACTGCCCGCAATAACCACAGCGCAGATTATCTCAAACAAGCTTTTGGCAAATCCCACAGTCATCATCCCCATAACAGTAAATTTTTCGCATAGATTGTATTGATATTAAGTATATACCATTATGGGTGTTTTGTCAAGAAAAACCGTTCCCCCAAAATTGGAGGAACGGTTGAATTTTATTTCAGCTTAAATCAGATAAGCTCGATTACAGCCATCTCTGCTGCATCGCCGCGGCGGGGACCAATCTTTACGATTCTGGTATAACCGCCGTTTCTGTCTGCATACTTGGGTGCTATTTCGTCAAACAGCTTCTTTACAACGTCTTCCTTTGTAACGTAGGCAAGCACCTGACGCTTTGAATGAAGATCATTGGTCTTAGCCGTTGTAATTATCTTTTCAGTTACGCTGCGAACTTCCTTTGCTCTTGTAACTGTGGTTTCAATCTTGCCGTTTTCAAGCAGGAATGTTACCATAGCTCTTAGCATAGCCTTTCTATGGTCGCTTGTACGTCCGAGTTTTCTGGATCCGGCCATCATGATCACTCCTTACACATCTAATTTATCGGTAATCAGCCATCGTCCTTTGAGCTTAAATCAAAGCCAAGAGTCTTAAGCTTTTCCTTGACCTCGTCAAAGGATTTCTTACCGAGGTTTCTGACTTTCATCATTTCTTCTTCGGACTTGCTTATCAAGTCCTCAACGGTATTGATTCCCGCACGCTTCAGGCAGTTGAACGAACGTACCGACAAGTCAAGTTCCTCAATGGTCATCTCAAGAATCTTTTCCTTGCTCTTATCATCCTTGTCTGCCAGTGTTTCCTTGAATGTAGATTCATCGGAAAGCTCGCCGAACAGCTTCAGATGCTCAATGAGGAGATTGGCTGCCTGAGATACAGCCTCCTTAGGTGAAACGGTTCCATCCGTCCATACCTCAAGGATAAGCTTATCATAATCGGTATACTGACCCGATCTCATATCGGTAACGCTGAAGTTTACCTTCAACACTGGCGTATAAATGGAATCAACGGCAATTACATCAATGGGGGCTTTAGGACCAAGCAGCTGCTTGTTTTTCTCTGAGGGAACATATCCTCTGCCTCTGTCAATGGTAATTTCCATATAAAGCTTTGCGTCCTTACCGAGGGAAGCAATATGCATACCGGGATTAAGTATATCAACCTCGGAATCCGTCTTGATATCGCCTGCGGTAATTTCGCACTCGTTCTCAGCATCTATATAAATTGTTTTCGGACCATCCGCGTTAAGCTTTGCGGTCAAGCCCTTCAGGTTAAGGACGATTTCTGTTACATCCTCCTTAACACCGGGAATGGTGGAAAGCTCATGGGCAACATCATCAATTCGTATAGCTGTAACGGCAACACCCGGGAGAGAGGAGAGCAGCACGCGTCTAAGGCTATTGCCTATAGTCGTACCATAACCGCGCTCTAAGGGACCAAGCTCGAAAATACCGTGGTCGCTCTCCAGCGAAACAGTATTTATTTCCGGCCTATTTATTGGTTCAAGCATTTAAAAACCCTCCTATAGTCGCAAAATAACGTAATCGTCAAGAGCATAGTGCCTGCTGCATAGCCTGCGGCAATTCTGCAGCATACACCATATTACTTAGAATACAACTCGACGATAAGGTGTGTTTCCGTCTCGTAATCGATATCCTCTGCGGTAGGCATACGGAGAACCTTTGCGGAGAAATTAGCCTTATCGGGTTCAAGCCAGATAGGCACAACCCTTGTAGCGGTCTGTTCAACAACATCCTTGAACTTTTCGCTGCTGCGGCTCTTCTCGCAAAGAGCGATAACATCGCCCACATGAACTCTGTAGGAAGGAATATCAACGCGCTTACCGTTTACGGTAAAGTGACCGTGGGAAACCAGCTGTCTTGACTCTCTTCTTGTAAGAGAAAGACCCATTCTGTAAACCACGTTATCAAGTCTGGACTCAAGAATAGTGATAAGGTTATCACCGGTCTTGCCCTCCATCTTGGCAGCTATCTCGAAATAATGATAAAAGGGCTTTTCGAGAACGCCGTATATAAACTTAAGCTTCTGCTTTTCCTTGAGCTGCATACCATACTCGGAAACCTTTTTCCTATTGTTCTTATCCTTGGAAAATCTTCTGGACTCCTTGGAAATACCCATAACCATAGGGGAAATGCCCAAATATCTGCATCTCTTCAAGATAGGTTCTTTATTTAAAGCCATTTCAATAACACCTCCTGATAATTAGACACGTCTTCTCTTGGGAGGACGGCAGCCGTTGTGAGGAATAGGGGTAACATCCTTGATAAGTCTTACCTCAAGTCCCACAGTCTGAAGTGCTCTGATAGCAGCCTCACGTCCTGCGCCGGGTCCCTTTACGAATACCTCAACGTTCTTAAGACCGTGCTCCATAGCAGCTCTTGCAGCGGTTTCGGCAGCTGTCTGAGCAGCAAAGGGTGTGGATTTCTTTGATCCTCTGAAACCGAGTCCGCCTGCAGATGCCCATGAAATAGCATTGCCCTGTGTATCGGTAATAGTTACCATAGTATTGTTGAACGTGGACTGGATATGAACGGCGCCATTTTCAATGTTCTTGCGCTCACGGCGTCTTCTGATTGTGGTCTTTTTACCCTTAACCTGTGCCATTGTTCAAAATCCCTCCTTACTTCTTCTTGTTGGCAATAGTCTTTACGGGACCCTTGCGTGTTCTTGCGTTGGTCTTGGTTCTCTGACCTCTTACAGGCAGACCCTTGCGGTGACGAACGCCTCTGTAGCATCCGATTTCCACAAGTCTCTTGATATTAAGAGAAACATTTCTTCTGAGATCGCCCTCAACAATGAGGTTGTGGTCGATATACTCACGAAGCTTCACTACATCGTCCTCTGTAAGGTCTTTTACTCTTGTATCGGGGTTTACACCCGTATTCTTAAGGATAACATCTGCTGATTTACGACCGATACCGTAGATGTAAGTAAGTCCTATCTCGACTCTCTTATTCTTTGGAAGGTCAACACCGGCAATACGTGCCATTATTCAATACACCTCCGTTGAAATTAACGTGCGGCGGGGCATGCAGCTCCCATACCAACTTCATTGGTTTTATCTTAGCCTTGGCGCTGTTTATGCTTGGGGTTCTCACAGATTACCATGACTTTTCCTTTTCTCTTGATAACCTTGCACTTTTCGCACATAGGCTTAACTGAAGGTCTTACTTTCATTATAATTCCTCCTCACTTTTCTTAGTGAAAAAAACGAGTAACAGTTTAAGCGTAAAATCGCTTATCTGGCTCTCCAAGTGATTCTGCCTTTTGAAAGGTCGTAGGGCGACATTTCAACAGTAACCTTGTCGCCGGGAACGATTCTGATATAGTTCATTCTCAGTTTTCCGGAAACATGGGCAAGGATCTTGTGTCCATTCTGAAGCTCCACCTGAAAATTAGCGTTAGGCAGTGCCTCTATAACTGTTCCCTCAATCTCAATAACATCTTCCTTAGACAAGTTAGCATCCTCCTTAGGGGGTTAATCATCCTCGGATCTACCCGAAGTAAATTCTGCAATAATGCCTCTCAGCCTTTTATCGGTGAGATCTCTCATATCTATAACAGTATTGGTAGGATTTATATGCTTTAATCGCTTTTTCTTGGGGCTTTCAAGCTTTCTTTCCTTACCGTCCGCAAGATAGACAAAATCTTTATCCGCCCTCACTGCTACCATGAACTTACCTTTGTCATGACCCGCAGCGCTGCGGACTATCCTTCCGGGTAATGCCCCTAACATGACATAAACCTCAGACGATAGTGGGCTTTGTAAGAATTACAGGCCCATCGGGTGTGATTGCGATTGTATGCTCAAAATGAGCAGAGAGTGAACCTGACTTTGTCAACACAGTCCAGCCGTCGGGAAGAACTTTGACATCCTCACCTACTGCGTTGATCATAGGTTCTATTGCAATGGTCATACCTGCAAGTAATCTCGGACCATGACCCGCTTTTCCGAAGTTGGGAACCTCGGGGGACTCATGGAGCTTAGAGCCGACTCCGTGACCTACATAGTTTTTGACCACGCCATATCCGTAAGATACGCAATACTCCTCAACTGCATGGGAAATATCCCCTATCCTGTTACCGGGAACAGCCTTTTCAATACCCTTGTACAAGCTTTCGTTGGTAACCTTGAGAAGCTGCTTTGCATCCTCAGAAACATTTCCGACGGCAAACGTATAAGCGGTGTCACCGTGATAACCGCCGATAAAGGCACCCACATCAATGCTCACTATATCGCCGTCCTTGATAATTTCCTTTTTGGACGGTATACCGTGAATAACCTTGTTGTTTATCGAAATGCAGGCTGAAGCGGGGAAACCGCCGTATCCCAAAAATGATGGGATTGCACCGTGCTTTACGATATAATCGTGGATAATCTTATCAAGCTCATAGGTTGACATGCCGACTTTTATCGATTGCCCACCGAAGTGGAGAGCGTCGCCGGCAATAATTCCGGCAGTACGCATCTTTTCCAGCTCGGATTTAGATTTAACTGTAATCATTCTTCTGCCTTCTTCTTAATCAGTCATTAACAGCTTCGAGAACAAGCTTGGAGGTTGAAGCAACCTCGCTCTGACCCTCTACCGTATAAAGCTTATCCTTGCTCTTGTAGAAATCAACGAGAGGAGCGGTAGCCTCATGGTAGGTCTTGAGCCTGTCAAGAACTGTTTCGGGAGCATCGTCCTTGCGCTGCACGGTGTTTCCTCCGCACTTGTCGCACTGACCCTCCACCTTTGTGGGATTGAACTGAACGTGATAGGTAGCGCCGCACTTTTCGCAGACACGTCTGCCGCCAAGCCGCGCCTTTATATCTTCATCGGGAACGGAAATTTCGATAACCTTGTCGATTCTCACTCCCATTTCCTCAAGCGCTTGTGCTTGGGGAACGGTACGAGGAAAGCCGTCAAGTATAAAGCCGTTCTTGCAGTCGTCTTCGGCAATTCTGTCCTTAAGGATACCGATTACAACCTCGTCGGGTACAAGAGCGCCGGCGTCCATAAAGCTCTTTGCCTTAAGACCGCACTCTGTTCCGTCCTTTACAGCCGCTCTGAGAATATTACCTGTGGAAATCTGGGGGATACCTAAGGTACTGCTGATAACCTCAGCCTGTGTACCTTTTCCTGCGCCGGGCGCACCGAGTAAAATGATATTCATATTAAAACCCTCCTTAGATTATTCCAAGAAGCCCTTGTGATGACGCATCATCAGCTGGGACTCAAGTGTTCTCATGGTTTCAAGGGCAACGCTTACCACGATGAGTATTGACGTACCGCCCATTGACATATTCATAGCGGGAACCGCCATATTGAACAGTATCGGGAAGATAGCGATTACACCAAGACAAACCGCACCGATAAGAGTTATCTTTGACAGCACTCTCTGTATAAAATCACTGGTAGGCTTACCGGGGCGTATTCCGGGAATACCTCCGTTATTCTGCCTAAGGTTGTTTGCAATTTCAACAGGGTTGTACTGCATTGAAACATAAAAGTAGTTAAATGCTATAATAAGAATGAAGTAAATTATCGCATACCAGACGCTTGATGTGCTGAAGAAGTTAAGGAAGCCCACATAGAACTTCTGCAGCGTTGTTTCGGGATTTGTAGGTCTTGAAACAAACAGCTCAATAGTCTGCGGTATGGACATGAAAGCCATTGCGAAGATGATAGGCATAACGCCGCTCATTGCAATTTTAATGGGAATGTGAGTATTCTGACCGCCATACTGCTTTCTGCCGACAACGCGCTTTGCATACTGAATGGGGATTCTTCTTTCCGCCTCGTTCATAAGGACGATAAAGGTAATCATCAGTATATAGATTATAATTACGAGGATATCAAGGAAGATATACTTCTTATCCGACTCCACAAGCTCGAACATTTCGAGAATTTCGGACGGACCTCTTGCAACAATTCCGGCGAAAAGGATAATTGAAATACCGTTTCCGAGACCGTTTTCGTTGATGAGGTTGCCCAGCCATACGATAAGGCTTGAACCCGCGGTAAATACCGTGATAATAACCACGGCCGCGAATGTGCCTTCAAAGCCGGATGTGTAGGTAACAGCGCCCATATTTCTCATCGTAAGGTAATAAGCGTAGCTCATTACAAGGGAAATTGCCAGCGCCACAAAGCTTGTAATCTTCTGTATTTTCTTTCTTCCCTCTTCTCCCTCTTTCTGGAGATTTTCCAGAGCGGGGATAGCATAGGTCAAAAGCTGAACTATAATCGATGCGTTGATATACGGCTGAATTGAAAGGGAGAATATCGTACCCTTTGAAAGAGCGCCGCCGGACATCAGATCAAGGTAGGAAAAAATGTTTCCTCCCGACATCATTTCCGAAAGAGCGCTTGCTTCAAGGTAGGGAACGGGTATCGAACAGCCGAGACGGTATATAATCAGAATGAGTAATGTGTATAAGATCTTCTTGCGAAGATCAAGGTTTTTCCAAGCGTTCCGCATGGTTTGAAACACATTACATCACCTCAGCCTTTCCGCCTGCTTTCTCAATTTTTTCTTTTGCGGACGCACTGAATGCGTTTGCCTTAACGGTAAGATTTTTGGTAAGCTCACCGTTGCCGAGTATCTTAACTCCGTCGTTGACCTTCTTGATGATACCGCTTGCCTTGAGCAGCTCTGCATCAACAACAGTACCATCGACGAATTTATCAAGCTGAGAAACGTTTACTGTGCTGTAGGCTTTAGCAAAAATGTTGTTGAAGCCCCTCTTAGGGATTCTTCTGGTCAAAGGCATCTGACCGCCCTCGAAGCCGGGTCTTACGCCGCCGCCTGAACGTGCGTTCTGTCCCTTATGACCCTTACCGGCAGTTTTGCCATTGCCCGAACCGTGACCTCTGCCGATACGCTTAACATCCTTAACGGAGCCGGCAGCCGGTGATAATTCGTGTAACTTCATATCAGTTGCACCTCCTTGCAATTTATGCGTTTGTAACCTCAATAAGATGGGCAATTTGTCTTATCTTGCCCTGAACAGCAGCATTATCCTGCTGTGTGGTTGAATCGCCGATTTTCCTAAGCCCTAAAGAATAAGCTGTGGCAATCTGCTCCTTTTTGCAGCTATTAAGGCTTTTTACGAGCTTAATGTTAAGTGCCATTATCTTATCCTCCTTAGCCTAAAATTTCCTTAACGGTCTTGCCTCTTACGTCAGCAACTTCCTTAGCGCTGCGGCAGCTTGCAAGTCCGGCAATGGTAGCTCTTACTACATTGCAGGGATTGTTGGAACGGAGAGACTTTGTCCTGATGTCCTGAATACCTGCCATCTCAACAACAGCACGAACAGGACCGCCTGCGATAACACCGGTACCGGGAGCAGCGGGCTTCATAAGCACTCTGCCTGCGCCGTAGCAGCCGATAACCTCATGAGGAATTGTTGTACCTCTGAGAGAAACCTTAATCAAATTCTTCTTAGCATCCTCGATACCCTTGCGGATAGCGTCAGGAACTTCTCCCGACTTGCCGATACCGAAACCGATAATACCGTTACCGTCGCCTACAACAACAAGTGCTGCAAACTTATAGATACGTCCGCCCTTTACGGTCTTGGAAACACGGTTTATAGCGACAACCTTTTCAGCAAGCTCGAGATTTGTAGCATCTATCTTAGCCAAAAGTATAACCTCCTTTTAAAAGCGTATATCAGAAGTTGAGACCGCCCTGTCTTGCACCGTCCGCAAGACTTGCAACTCTGCCGTGATAAAGGAAACCTGCTCTGTCGAATACGACATCGGTAATGCCCTTTTCCTTAGCAGCAGCGGCAATTGCCTCGCCTACCTTGAATGCGCCGTCCTTATTTCCTCCGTTAGCGTCAAATCCCTTGTCCATAGAGGATGCGCTTGCAAGAGTTACGCCTGCGACATCATCAATAATCTGAGCGTAAATATGCTTGCTGCTGCGGAAAACGTTAAGTCTGGGGCAAGCTGCGGTACCGCTGATCTTATAGCGGACTCTGCGCTGTCTTTTAACTCTTGCAGCCTTCCTGTCAATCTTCTTAACCATTGAATATTCAACTCCTTATCAATCCGGAGAATAGTAGTGCCCCGAAGCCTCGTGCCCTGTCCCATTCTCTCTTGCATATCAGGAAAAAACTTACTTCTTGCCCTTACCGGCTTTACCTTCCTTGCGGATGATTCTCTCACCCTCATAGCGGATACCCTTGCCCTTATAAGGCTCCGGGGGTTTCTTCTCTCTGACCTCGGCAGCAAACTGACCAACCTTCTGCTTGTCTGTACCATTGATAACAATAGTAGTGGCATTGGGAACGTCAATTGTTATACCGTCGATTTCGGGAACGATAACCTGATGCGAGTAGCCCAAATTCATAGCAAGGTTCTTACCCTGCTTAGTGGCTCTGTAACCGATTCCCTCTATATTCAGTGTCTTTGAAAAGCCTGTAGTAACGCCTGCAACCATGTTGCTTACAAGAGTTCTTGTAAGGCCGTGGAGCGACTTGTGGAGCTTATCCTCGGAAGGACGCTCAACAGTAATCTCGGCACCCTCATGCTTGATTATCATATCCTTATGGAAGCTCTGTGTCAAGGTACCCTTAGGTCCCTTTACAGTAACCTCGTTTCCATTGATTGTAACATCTACGCCTGCGGGAACATTGATCGGCTTAATACCTATTCTTGACATTGTGTACCCTCCTTACCAAACGAATGCAAGGACTTCTCCGCCGACATTAAGCTCTCTTGCCTTCTTGTCGGTCATAACGCCCTTGGACGTAGAAACGATAGCGATACCGAGTCCCTTCATAACCTTGGGCATATCCTCACAGCTGGAGTAAATGCGCAGACCGGGCTTTGAAACCCTCCTGAGACCGGTGATTACCTGAGATTTATTTTCGCCGTATTTCAGGGTAATTCTGATGATACCCTGCTTACCGTTGTCAATAACCTGATAGCCCTTTATATAGCCCTCATCCACGAGGATCTGGGTGATAGCCTTCTTCATGTTGGAAGCAGGAACATCAACCGTATCGTGCTTTGCCGTATTGGCATTGCGGATTCTCGTAAGGATATCGGCAATTGTATCGGTAATTTGCATAACCTTTAACCTCCTGTTCAAAATGAGCGGTACAGTATACTGTACGCAAACCTCTGATTACCAGCTTGCTTTCTTAACTCCGGGAACCTGACCCTTATGCGCAAGCTCTCTGAAGCAAATTCTGCATATACCGAACTTTCTCAAATAGCCGTGGGGTCTGCCGCAGATCTTGCATCTGTTATAAGCTCTTGTAGAGTACTTAGGAGTTCTCTGCTGCTTGATCTTCATTGAAGTTTTAGCCATTATATTATTCCTCCCAAATTACTTAGCGAAAGGAGCGCCCATCAGAGTAAGGAGCTCTCTTCCCTCTTCATCGGTCTGTGCAGTAGTGATGATGTTGATATCCATACCGCGAACCTTATCGATCTTATCATACTCAATTTCAGGGAAAATGAGCTGTTCCTTTATACCGGTTGAGTAGTTGCCTCTGCCGTCAAAGGAGTTTGCGCTGATACCTCTGAAGTCACGAACACGGGGGAATGCAACATTGAAAAGTCTGTCGAGAAACTCGTACATCTTTTCACCTCTGAGTGTAACCTTAACACCGATAGGCATGCCCTCACGGAGCTTGAAGTTAGCGACAGATTTCTTAGCACGGCAAACAACCGGCTTCTGACCTGTAATAAGAGCAAGGTCATTCATGATAGCATCTATAGCCTTGGAGTTATCCTTAGCCTCACCTGCGCCTACGTTGATTACAACCTTGTCGATCTTAGGAATCTGCATTACACTTTTGTAGCTGAACTTCTTCATAAGTGAGGGAGCTACTGTGCTGACATATAATTCTTTAAGATTTGCTGCCATTTTTGGTAACTCCTTTCATCAATATGCTTTGCCGCAATCTGTGTGCTTGCAGACTCTGGACTTAGTGCCGTCCTCTTCAATTCTGTGAGCAAGTCTTGTGGGTCTGCCGCACTTGGGGCAAACAGCCATTACCTTGCTTGCATAAAGAGGAGCTTCGCACTTTACAATAGCACCCTGCTGACCCATCTGACGAGGCTTAACGTGCTTAGTAACCATGTTACAGCCCTCGACGATGACCTTCTTTTCCTTAATGGAAACCCCGACGATCTTTCCCCGCTTACCCTTATCCTTACCGGAAAGGATTACAACGGTGTCGCCGGTCTTTACGTGTAAATTATTCATTATGCGGCACCTCCAAATTAAAGAACTTCGGGAGCGAGGGACAGGATCTTCATATAACCCTTTTCTCTGAGCTCTCTTGCAACAGGCCCGAAAATACGTGTTCCTCTGGGCTCTTTATCCTTGATGATAACCGCAGCATTCTCATCAAAACGAATGTAGGTACCATCCTCACGTCTGAGCCCCTTTGCGGAACGAACGATAACTGCCTTTACGACATCGCCCTTCTTAACCATGCCGCCCGGTGTTGCCTTTTTAACCGACGCAACAACAACATCACCGATATTGGCATATCTTCTGCGAGTACCGCCGAGAACTCTTATACACATAAGCTCCTTGGCACCGGTGTTGTCAGCGACCTTTAAATAAGTCTGCATCTGTATCACAGCGCATTAACTCCTTCCTTTAACAGAAAACCCCGCACGGCATTTGCCGTACCGAATTTCCAATATATTACCTTAGTAAAATCCTTACCCGTCATATTCACACGCCGCCTGGTGTTTCGCGATCAGACACACAGAACCGCGCACGACGGCAACAAATATGATTATACCATATGTTTTTCTGCTTGTCAAGGCTTTTTTTCAAAAAAATCAAAAAAACTTTCCACAAATCAACCGCAAAATCGCCTTTATGGGCAATTTTGCGGCAAACATGAAATGCTTTTGTTTAGCGAGCCTTTTCAATAACGTTTACAAGTCTCCATCTCTTGTCCTTGGAAAGAGGACGGGTTTCCATGATTTCAACTCTGTCGCCGATATTGCAAACATTGTTTTCGTCATGAGCCTTGAGCTTGATGGTTCTCTTGATAATCTTCTTGTAAAGGGGATGCTTTACATTGTCCTCGATAGCGACAACGATAGTCTTATCCATCTTGTTGGAAACTACCTTGCCGACTCTGGTCTTTCTAAGATTTCTATCAGCCATTACAGTTTCCTCCCTTACTGAGCCTTAGATTTTTCATTGAGAATAGTCTTAACGCGTGCTATATCCTTCTTGACAGCCTTAAGACGAGCCAGATTATCAAGCTGGTTTACAGCGTGCTGGAAACGCAGAGTGAAAAGCTCCTTCTTCAGATCAACGAGCTTATTCTCCAGCTCCAACACGGTCATATCTCTGACTTCAGCAGCCTTCATTATTCACTCGCCTCCTGTTCCTTAGTCACAAACTTACACTTGATAGGCAGCTTATGCATAGCAAGACGCATAGCCTCTCTTGCTGTTTCCTCCGGAACACCCGCTATCTCAAAAAGCACGCGGCCGGGCTTAACAACAGCAACCCAATATTCGGGCGCACCCTTACCGGAACCCATACGAACCTCGGCAGGCTTCTTGGTAACCGGCTTATCGGGGAAAATCTTGATCCAAACCTGACCGCCACGCTTGATGTAACGTGTCATAGCGATACGGGCTGACTCTATCTGATTGGAGGTAATCCAAGCGGGCTCAAGAGCCTGCAGACCGAATTCACCGTTGGAAACAGTGTTTCCTCTCAATGCCTTACCGGTCATTCTACCTCTCTGTACTCTTCTGTACTTAACTCTCTTTGGAAGCAGCATTATGCTTTACCTCCTTCTCTTCTTTCACCGCGGGGTCTGTAGCCGCCCTCACGTCTTCTGTTGTTGTTGCGGCGTTTTCTTTCGGGTCTTTCCTCGGATCTGCTTACTCTTGTAGCAGATGCCTCACCCTTGAGAATTTCGCCCTTATATATCCATACCTTAACACCGATCTTACCGTAAGTTGTATTAGCCTCGGCAAAACCGTAATCGATATCGGCACGAATAGTCTGAAGGGGAATAGTACCCTCATGATAAGACTCGCTTCTTGCGATTTCCGCACCTGCAAGACGGCCGCCAAGCTTAACCTTGATACCCTTTGCGTTAAGCTTCATTGCTCTGCCTATGGCAAGCTTCATTGCACGTCTGTAGGAAACTCTGTTCTCAAGCTGTGCGGCGATGTTCTCTGCAACAAGCTGAGCGTCAACATCAGGCTGCTTTACTTCAATGATATGAAGTACGACAGGCATACCGATCATAGCGGAAACCTTATCTCTTACAGCATTTATGTTCTCGCCGCCCTTACCGGCAGCAACACCGGGCTTACCGCAGTGAACCAGGATTCTTACTCTGGTAGCATATCTCTCGATCTCAATCTTGGACACGCCTGCCTTGTAAAGCTCCTTCTTAATGAATTTACGAACGTTGTAATCCTCCACAAGAGTATCACCGAAAGTAGCCTTATTAGCAAACCAACGGGAATCCCAGTCCTGAATTACGCCGACACGCAGACCGTGTGGATTAACTTTCTGTCCCATACTAATATTCCCTCCTTCGGCTTATTCTTTTTCAGATACAACGAGAGTAACGTTAGAGGTTCTCTTGTTGATGCTGTATGCTCTGCCCTGTGCTCTGGGCATGATGCGCTTCATGATAGGTCCGGGGCTGACATAGCACTCGGATACCACAAGGTTATCCTTATCCATGCCGAAATTATTTTCAGCGTTCGCAACAGCGGACTTCAAAAGCTTTTCAAGGTATTCACAGGCAGACTTGGGTGTGTACTTTAATATCGCCATAGCTTCCTCAACGTCCTTGCCTCTGATGAGGTCCAGAACGATTTTAACTTTTCTGGGCGCTATGCGAGCATTTGTAACAGATGCTCTTGCTTCCATTTAAATATTCTCCTCTCTACCTTACTTACCGTTATTGGATATCTTAGAGCCGGCATGACCCTTGAAAGTTCTCGTCGGCGCGAACTCGCCCAGCTTGTGACCTACCATATCCTCGGTAACATAAACCGGAACGTGCTTTCTTCCATCGTGAACTGCGATTGTATGACCTACGAAATCAGGGAAAATGGTTGAAGATCTGCTCCAGGTCTTGAGAACCTTCTTTTCGCCTGCTTCGTTCATAGCAACTACTCTCTTGAGAAGAGCCTCTTCAACGTAAGGCCCCTTCTTAATACTTCTGCTCATTGGTTTTCCTCCCCTCCAAGATTACGAGGCAAGATGCGCTGTCCGCAAAAAGCGGCTCGCACTCCTCTTTACGAATCCTATGAGTGTTTTAGTCGTATATAAATTACTTACCGTTTCTTCTCTTAACGATAAACTTATCGGAACGGTTATGTGCCTTTCTGGTCTTGTAACCCATTGCAGGCTTGCCCCAAGGAGTAACAGGTCCGGGACGGCCGACAGGCGACTTACCTTCACCACCACCGTGGGGGTGGTCATTCGGGTTCATAACAGAACCTCTGACTGTAGGTCTGATGCCCTTGTGACGCATACGTCCTGCCTTACCGATGGATACGTTCTCGTGGTCAATGTTGCTTACCTGACCGATTGTAGCCATGCAGTTAGCAGGAATATGTCTCATCTCACCGGAAGGAAGTCTTACGAGTACATAAGCGTCCTCCTTACCCATAAGCTGAGCCATGTTGCCGGCTGCTCTTACAAGCTGAGTGCCCTTGCCGGGATAAAGCTCAATATTGTGGATAAAAGTACCAACGGGGATATCCTTAAGCGCAAGTGCGTTGCCAGGCTTGATATCAGCGCCCTCGCCTGCACAAACCACATCGCCGACTTTCAAGCCGTTAGGAGCGATGATGTATCTCTTCTCTCCGTCCTCGTACTGAACAAGAGCGATAAACGCGCTTCTGTTGGGGTCGTACTCAAGGGTAAGAACGTTGGCATTCATGCCCTTCTTGTCTCTCTTGAAGTCGATAACTCTGTATTTTCTTCTGTTTCTGCCGCCTCTGTGATGAACGGTAATACGGCCATAGCTGTTTCTTCCGGACTTCTTGCTAAGAGGCTCGAGAAGGCTCTTTTCAGGGGCAACCTTGGAAAGCTCGCTATAATCCGTAACCGTCATCTGACGTCTTGCAGGTGACGTAGGCTTATATGACTTAATAGCCATTAGTATTCACTCCTCAAAATTGTTTTGCGGCGGCAGATGAGCTGCAAACTCAGCCGCCATACCTACCGAAGTCGGGGTAATATGCCCCGCTCCGTTATATCATGCCGTCAAAGAATTCGATTGTCTTTGAATCCTCAGTCAGCTTAACTATAGCCTTTTTCCAAGAGGGTGTCATGCCGCCATGCATGCCCATTCTCTTGAAACGGCCTCTGCAGTTCATTGTATTAACCCGCTCAACCTTAACATCGAAAAGCTCCTCGCAAGCCTTTGCGATCTCAGCCTTGTTGGCGTTCTTAGCAACCTTAAAGGTGTATTTCTTATCAGGTATACCCGCCATGCTTCTCTCGGTGATGATAGGCTTGATAATAATATCCTGTGCCAGCATTATGCGTACACCTCCTCGATTTTTGCAACAGCATCCTTGGAAACTATAAACTTGTCATAGTTGAGGATGTCGTAAACGTTGATGGTGTTTACAAGAGCAGTCTTTACTCCGGGGATATTGGATGCGCTCTTGATAACCTTCTTGTCAACCTCAGGCATAACGATGAGAGCCTTGCTGCCCTCTGTGCCGATAGCCTTCAGCACGCCGATCATTGCCTTGGTCTTGTACTCGTCCATAGCAATGGAATCAACAACGATAAGGTTGTTATCCATAACCTTGGTGGAGAGTGCAGACTTCATAGCAAGTCTTCTCAGCTTCTTATTTACAGTGAAGCGGTAGGATCTGGGCTTAGGTCCCAGTGCAACACCACCGTGTCTCCACTGAGGAGCTCTTATAGAACCCTGTCTTGCATGACCGGTTCCCTTCTGTCTCCAAGGCTTTCTTCCGCCGCCTCTTACCTCTGTACGGGTAAGTGTGGACTGAGTACCCTGACGCTGTGCAGCGAGATAGTTTACAACCATAGTATGCATCGCATCAACATTAGGAGTAATTCCGAATACAGAATCAGCAAGCTCAATGTCGGAAACCTCATTACCTGTCATATTGACCATTTTAATAGTAGGCATTATCGCTTCCTCCTTCCATTAAGCCTTCTTAACGCAGTCAACAATTGTCACAATACCATTCTTGGGACCGGGAATAGCTCCCTTAACTGCGATAAGGTTATTTTCAACGTCAACCTTTACGATTTCAAGGTTCTGAACGGTAACTCTTTCTGCGCCCATATGTCCGGGAAGAGCCTTGCCCTTGAAAATTCTTGACGGTGACGAGCAAGCGCCCATAGAACCCGCATGTCTGTGTACAGGACCTGTACCGTGGGTTTCCTTAAGTCTTGCATTGTTATTTCTCTTGATAGTACCCTGGAATCCCTTACCCTTGGAAGTACCGCATACATCAACGATATCGCCTACAGCGAATACATCCGCCTTAACAATATCGCCAACGTTTACTTCGTCAGCATTTTCAAGTCTGAATTCCCTGAGAGTTCTCTTAACCGCAACGTCAGCCTTTGCAAAGTGACCCTTTACAGGCTTTGTAGCAAGTCTTTCTCTCATGTCGCCGAAACCGTACTGAATTGCGCTGTAACCGTCATTTTCAACGGTTTTCTTCTGAACCGCAACGCAGGGACCGGCCTCAACAACGGTGACAGGAACGATTCTTCCCGCCTCATCGAAAATCTGCGTCATGCCGATTTTCTTTCCGATGATTGCCTTTGTCATTATTTTTCCTCCTTATGGCTATTGGTTGGATTTTCTCCAACATGACCCGCCGTTTAATATCTTACGGGAAATCTTACTTAATTTCCATTACGATATCAACGCCGGCAGGAAGCTCAAGACTCTGGAGCGCCTCTGTAGTCTTGTCGCCGGGTCTGAGAACATCGATAAGTCTTTTGTGAGTTCTCAGCTCAAACTGCTCTCTGCTGTCCTTGTACTTATGAACCGCACGAAGGATAGTAACTACCTCTTTCTTGGTAGGAAGAGGAATAGGTCCGGAAACCTGTGCGCCGCTGCGCTTAGCTGCCTCAACAATTTTAGCGGCTGCAGCGTCTACTACAGCATGGTCATAACCCTGAATCTTAATCCTTATTTTTTCCTTGACTGCCACTATAATCGCCTCCTATAAAAATTCGTGATTTTACTTGAGGACTTTGTAACAATATAACACGCTGCCGTGTGTGTCCTGCCCTTATTATTAAAAATGTTCCTCGGAATAATAAATTCCACAGGAACAGCCGCAGGCACAGCTTACCGCCTTGTTTGGGACAAGAACCGACGCACTCGGTCTTATACCGTCAAGGCGCAGCACAGCGCTCATTATTACAGCCGCCCGGTTTAAAATCGGACATACTCCGCAGAAATTACCCGATGCACCATCGGCAACCTCCTGCATCATCGCATATCTGTTGCAGTCATGCAATGATTATTGTATCACATTTTGAAAGCTATTTCAAGGGCTTGAAAAAAATATACCGTAGAATTTTGGCGCCAAATTTGCCGATTTTTTATGCACTTTTTACAAAACAGGGCAGATACCTGTCTTTTCCGCTCGACAACTGCCCTATAATGCCCTGGGCAAGCCCTTTACCTCTGTCTTTCTGTTGGCGTGAGGCAAAAAAATTCACTCTTTACGGTTGACAGCACAAATAAAATAGTGTATAATTTTATAGCAATCATCAAAAATGCTGTCAGTAGTTTGACGCATGGAACCAACCCTTAATATCATCGCAGGTAACCTGAAGCAGAGCGGCTTCCACATCGGCGTGCAACGCCTCTTTTGTCCGAACCTTTCCATTGCGAAAGCAGGACTTCAT
>MSHL01000050.1 GCA_001941135.1 Ruminococcus sp. Zagget11 | reverse complement strand
TAACTTTTTGGGGTCAATTTAAATCTGCAACAGCGCCCGTTATTATTAATTCCGTAAATATCAGTGCTTATCGGTAGTTTTATGGCAGAGTGCCGAGTTGGGACAACAGCCGCATTTTGCACCGCAGGAGGACTTGCCCTTTTTCTTATCGGACACAATGCCTCTTACAATAAGCGCCACAATCAGTACAAGCACTGCAAGAACTATAATTGTTCCTATGTTAGCCGTTAAAAATTCCATCATACCGAATCACCCGATTAAAATATATGCATATCAGCCTTTTGCGTTAACCTTCACACTGCGTTCAAGCCTGTTGCTCTCCTTGTAGGGTCTGAACAGCATATAAATCATTCCCGCAAGGAGAATAACAGCAACAATAGTGCCGAGAATATTTCCGTTGCCCGTAAAGAGATTGCCGAACTGGTTGACCATAAGCGCTATTGCATAGGCAAATCCGCACTGGTAACAGATAGCAAACGCCGTCCACTTGCCGCTGTTCATCTCTCTCTTGATTGCGCCCATAGCCGCAAAGCAGGGTGCGCAAAGGAGGTTGAATACGAGGAATGAAAATCCGCTTACGGTTGTAAACGCTGTACCGAGGGTACTATACACAGTCCCCTCTCCGCCGCCGTAAAGAATACCCATAGTTGCAACGATATTCTCCTTGGCAACAAGACCTGTAACCGATGCAACGGTAGCCTGCCAGTTGCCCCAGCCGAGAGGTGTGAAAATCCACGCAACAGCACTTCCTATTGCTGCAAGTATACTGTAGCTAAGCTCATCCTCCTCAAGCATTGTGAAGCTGCCGTCCTTAAATCCAAAGAATGACAGGAACCAAATAACAATGGAGGACAGGAGGATAACCGTTCCCGCTTTCTTGATAAAGGACCAGCCGCGCTCCCACATTGAACGGAGAAGTGCGCCGATTGTGGGAAGATGATATGCGGGAAGCTCCATTACAAAGGGCGCAGGATCGCCTGCAAACATCTTTGTTTTCTTAAGCATTACACCTGAAATAATTATCGCTGCAATACCGATAAAATACGCGGAGGTGGATACCCATGGCGAACCGCCGAAAATTGCGCCTGCAATCATTGCAATAAAAGGTACCTTTGCACCGCAGGGAATAAATGTAGTCGTCATGATAGTCATTCGTCTGTCTCTCTCGTTTTCAATTGTACGAGATGCCATTATTCCGGGAATACCGCAGCCCGTACCCACAAGCATAGGGATAAAGGATTTTCCCGAAAGTCCGAATCTTCTGAATACACGGTCAAGTACGAAAGCAATACGCGCCATATATCCGCAGGATTCAAGGAAAGCAAGCAGTATAAAGAGCACCAGCATTTGCGGTACAAATCCGATAACTGCGCCGACACCCGCTACAACGCCGTCCAGTATAAGTCCGCTGAGCCAATCGGCACAGTTAATAGCCTCAAGTCCGCTTTCAATTACAGCAGGCACTCCGGGAACCCATACGCCGTAATCCGCAGGATCGGGCTCGGCACACTCATAGCTTACAAGCACTGCCGCAGCATCCGCAAGGTCTGCACCTGTCGCCTCAAGGTCGGATGTTTCCAAGGTTTCCTCGTCCTCCAAGGCATCCTCGAAAATATAAGCCTCATCTGCGCTGAACATTGCCGTAAGCTCTGCAAGCTTCTCCTCAGCCACAGCCGTATCAATTTCGACTTCCTCGTCCTCAGGGAACACAGCCTCGGAAATCTCCGTAACATCTGCGCCGTTTTCCTCCGCAAGTCCAAGGAACGACTCAACGATAACGGCAGCATCGCCGTACTCCTCCGCCTGCTCCTCATACTCGCCTGTTCCTATTCCGAACAGATGCCAGCCATCGCCGAAAAGTCCGTCATTTGCCCAGTCGGTAGCCGATGCGCCCACCGTTACCATGGCAATGTAATAAACAAGGAACATGATAACCGCAAAGATAGGCAGACCAAGTATTCTGTTGGTAACGATTTTATCAATCTTATCGGAGGTGGTAAGACCGCCCTTATTGTTCTTTTTAAGGCACCCGTCTATTATGCTGCTTATGTAGGCATATCGCTCTCCGGTAATAATGCTTTCCGAATCGTCGTCCATTTCCTTTTCAATGGGAGAAACGTATTTATCAACCTTTTCTGCGCTTACGGAAAGCTGCTCAAGAACCTTGTCATCTCTCTCAAAAATCTTTACCGCATACCATCTGCGCTGTTTTTCATCGGTATTTTGCAGCAGATCTGCGGTAATACTGTCAAGAGCCTTTTCAACATTTTCCGCAAAATGATGCTCAGGAGAGGTATATTCACCGCTTTCCGCAGCCTTAACGGCAGCCTGTGCAGCCTCGGTGATACCTGTGCCCTTTAGTGCGGATATTTCAACAACCTGACAGCCAAGCGTCTTTGCAAGCTGCTTTGTATTGACCTTATCGCCGTTCTTTTCCACAACATCCATCATATTTACGGCACATACAACAGGAATACCCAACTCCACAAGCTGTGTTGTAAGGTACAGATTTCTTTCCAGATTCGTACCGTCTATGATATTCAGTATTGCGTCGGGATGCTCGCCCATAAGGTAATTTCTTGCAACCGCCTCCTCTAAGGTGTAGGGAGAAAGGGAGTAGATACCGGGCAGGTCGGTGATAACCACATCGGCATTACCCTTAAGCTTTCCTTCCTTCTTTTCCACGGTAACTCCGGGCCAGTTTCCCACAAACTGGTTTGAGCCGGTCAATGCGTTAAACAGCGTAGTTTTTCCGCTGTTGGGGTTGCCGGCAAGCGCTATTTTAATACCCATCTTAATTAATCAATCCCTTCCGATATCCTTATTCAGCCTCAATCATTTCGGCATCGGCTTTTCTTATGGAAAGCTCATAGCCTCTTACCGTAACCTCGATAGGATCGCCGAGAGGTGCAACCTTGCGCACATAGACACTGACACCCTTTGTTATGCCCATATCCATGATTCTGCGCTTAACAGCGCCCTCGCCTCCGACCTTACGGACGGTAACGGTCTGACCGACCGCCGCTGACTTCAATGTAGACATTATATACTCTCCTCCGCATATTTATTCCGCCGCACAGCAGGATGTCACCGTGCCCAAAAGTTATAAGCATACGCTAACCTCATGGCATAAGACAATGCACCGAACGGTTTTCTGACAAAAGTCGCTATCGCCCAATGCAAAAGGCTATACCATTATTTTTGCCGCCATTTCCTTGCTGACAGCAATCCTTGTGTCCTTGACATTAACTATCACGTTTCCCGAAATCTCGTTGACAACGGTTACGCTTTCTCCCGTCACAAATCCCAGATTTTCAAGAAACTGACGTGTCTCGGAGCTTCCTCCGACCTTTTTTATCAGGTTATGCTCACCTGTTTTTGCAAATGTCACTGGAATCATAATGGCATCCTCCTTTTCAAAAAATTAGCATAAGCTAATCTTATGATACACCTAAACGAGCCAACTGCTTATCTTTCACTATAATGTTAGCATAAACTAATTAAAATGTCAAGGGCTTTTCAAATAAAATTGTTAGCGTAGGATAATTTTCGCGAATATATATCCTTTTACCGTAAAAAGCGAAAAAATAATTTTTTGTTTTGACAATAGACAGGCATATATACCCGCCTCAAAAAAATGCTATTGACATTCTTAACATTTTGGAGTAAAATCAATATAAGGTAAAGGCTTTATGTATATATGGAGTAGAACAGCTATGAACACATTTCTGATTTTTGCATTTCTCTTTTTTGCGGGCTGTATAGTCGGTTGGTTTCTTGAACTGCTTTTCAGACGCTTTAACCCCTCCAACAAATCAAAAAAGTGGATAAATCCCGGCTTTTTGCAAGGGCCGTATCTGCCCATACACGGATTGGGAATTTGCGTCCTTTACTTTTTGGCAAGGCTGGAGGATTTTATCCATATCGACAACACCGCTCTGCACCGAATAATCCTGTTTATAATAATGGCCGCGGCTATGACGCTGATTGAATATATAGCGGGAATGGTATTCATAGTCCGCATGAAGGTCAAGCTGTGGGATTACAGCGGACAGCGGGGAAATATCAAGGGGATAATATGCCCGCTGTTTTCTTTCTTTTGGGCGGTGCTTGGAGCGATATATTATTTCCTTATCGACCCTTATATCCTTGATGCTCTTAGGTGGCTCTCCAATAATCTGGCATTTTCCTTTGTAATAGGCTTCTTTTATGGGATATTCTGCATTGATGTGTGGCATTCATTCCGACTTGCGGGAAAAATAAAAAGCTTTGCGGGCGAACATAATATCATAGTCCGATATGAGGAGCTGAAAAGCGTTATCCGTCAAACGGCAGAGGAACGCCGCGAAAAATATTTCTTTCTTCTTCCCCTGCGGGATGAGGGCGGGATTTCCGAACGCCTAAAGGAATACCTCGACAAGCAGCGGGAATCGGAAAAGCTTCAAAATCTCGAAAGCTTCATAAGCTCTAAAATAAAGCGCTGATAAATCCCGTATTTTTAAGCTTTCACTGATTATACTAAGACTGATGGTCAATAACCGAGGAGTGATGATAATGACCGAACATATCAATGAAGTTAATTTCGATGAAAAGGTACTGAATGCGGACGTTCCCGTATTGGTGGATTTTTACTCGGAAAGCTGCGGTCCCTGCCGAATGCTGGCACCTATAATCGACAAGCTTTCCAACGAGGCGCAGGGCAAATATGCGGTATACAAGGTTAATGTAAATCAATCCCCTGCCCTTGCCGATAAATTCGATATTATGAGCATACCCACGCTTATAGTATTCCGCCGCGGAAAAGCGGTTTGCGCCCACATCGGCTGCACGGACGCCGGTGAAATACTAAAGCTTATTGAAACTGCAGTCTAAAAACAAATCGGCTGTATCGCACCTTTCGGGTATCGATACAGCCGTTATTATTCTGTTGAATGATTAGTTATTGCCCTTAGCCATAGCCGCAACCTCTTCAGCGAAGTTATCAGCCTTCTTCTCTATGCCCTCGCCTCTTGCGTAACGGACATACTTAGCAACGGCAATTTTACCGCCAAGCTCCTTAGCAGCATTCTGAACGTACTTGCCAACGGTAACCTTATCGTCCTTAACAAAAGCCTGCTCCAAAAGGCAATTTTCGCTGTAATACTTGCCAACCTTGCCCTCGGCAATCTTTGCTCTTACCTGCTCGGACTTGGAAGCCATCTTAGGATCCTCAGCCATCTGTGCAAGAATAATGCTCTTTTCGTTATCGAGAACATCCTGTGTTACGGACTCCTTGTCAAGGAATGTGGGGTTCATTGCAGCAACCTGCAGTGCGCAGTCCTTACCAACCTGGAATACCTTGTCAGCAGGAAGATCCGTATCCAGCTTAACGATTACTCCAATGCTTCCGCCGCCGTGTACATAAGGAACGAGTACACCCTCAAGTCTTTCAAAACGGCGGATAACCATATTCTCTCTGATCTTGATAAAGAGATCCTGGAGTGCTTCCTCAACGCTCTTGTCGCCGCCGCTGATGGTAGCAGCCTTAAGCGCATCAAGATCCGCAGGATTCTTTTCAATTACGGTCTTGGCTACGTTAGCAACGAAAGCCTTGAACTCGTCATTATTTGCGGCAAAGTCTGTTTCGATATTTACCTCAACAACAGCGCCTACGTTACCCTCAACAACTGCGGTAACGATACCCTCGGCAGCAATTCTGCCGCTCTTCTTAGCCTGTGTTGCAAGTCCCTTTTCACGCAGTATAACGATAGCCTTTTCGGTATCGCCCTCTGCCTCCTCAAGCGCCTTTTTGCAGTCCATCATGCCAACGCCAGTGGACTTCATAAGCTCTTTAATCTCCTGAGGTGATATTTTAGCCATTTTATATTCCTCCCAAACAGTTTTTATTAATATTCCCAAAATGCCCGAACAAATTCCATTCGGGCACTTGCATTAGTCAAAGGTCTCTTTTACTCGGCAGCTTCTTCATCAGCCTGAGCAGCCTCTTCTTCAGCTGCTGCCTGCTCCTGTCCCTGTCTGCCCTCGATGATAGCATCAGCCATTGCGCCTGCAATAAGCTTAACAGCTCTTATAGCATCATCGTTTCCGGGGATAACGTAATCCGCATCATTGGGATCACAGTTGGTATCTACGATAGCTACGATAGGAATACCAAGCTTCTTAGCCTCGGACACAGCAATTTTCTCCTTGTGGGGGTCAACGATAAAGAGTGCTCCGGGGAGCTTCTTCATTTCCTTGATACCGCCGAGGAACTTTTCAAGCTTCTCTATTTCAAGCTCTAACTTAACAACTTCCTTCTTGGGAAGAAGATTGAAAGTACCGTCCTCCTGCATCTGGTGGAGCTGTTCAAGTCTTTTAATTCTTCTCTGAATGGTCTTGAAGTTGGTCATCATACCGCCGAGCCATCTTGCGTTTACATAGTAAGCGCCTGCTCTGAGAGCCTCTTCCTTAACGGAATCGGCAGCCTGCTTCTTTGTACCTACAAAGAGTACATTGTCGCCGTTCTCGGAAACGCTCTTGATGAAAGCATAAGCCTCGTCAAGCTTCTTAACGGTTTTCTGGAGATCGATAATATAAATACCGTTTCTCTCTGTGAAGATATACGGAGCCATTTTAGGGTTCCATCTTCTTGTCTGGTGACCGAAGTGTACACCTGCTTCAAGCAGCTGCTTCATTGATACTACGCCCATTTTAAATTTCCTCCCGGTTAATATAATATAAAAATTATCCTCCGTCTACAGTTAAGCGGCTTAAATCCAACGTTTGGGTCATACATCGGACACCGAACCGCATTTGCAGACGTGCGAACTGCAAATAATATTATACCACACTTTTCAAATAAATGCAATACATTAATTCCACCTATTCAAACAAACCTTTTTTCTCGGTTTTGTTGATTTTGCACAATTCATCGTCATCTATCCTCACAAGAACCGTGTCGCTGCCTATCATTTCAATCCTGTCGCAGTCAATAACCACATCGTCCTCCCTGCCCAAAACGCCGAAAAGCCGCGGTCTGCCGTAGATTATAACCGAATTAATTTTTCCGGTAGCACTGTCAATTTTCACATCGTCAATATATCCTATCCTTTCGCTGTTCACAACATTGATTATCTCTCTGAGCTTAAGCTCCGAAAAACAGCAGTTCATAAAACCACCCCATATACAGGATATGGGGCAAAAACACAAAATATGACTAATATCTGTCGTCCTCAGGCTCTTTCCTTATGTTGAAAATAAGGCGAAACAGTCCCGCAAGAAGCTTTGGACTTTTCACAACAACCATTTTCATATGACATACCTCCAAACGTAATATCGGCATATGTAGATAACCGTATACCACATATTATTCCGTTTGGGCGGTTTTGCTACTGTTTTTCGCAAATAACAAGCAGCTTTCCTTGAAAAACCTCTATTTCGGCGCTGTTTTCCGTAAATTCATTGCTTACTCCCAGTGGGAAATCCTCTTTCAGGGTAATATTTCCGGAATATTTCAGTCCCTTTGCAAAAAGCGTGACACTTTCGGAATAGGAAAACAGGGATATATACCTGTAATTATCGTTAATAATCCTGTGCTTGCCGCTCCCCAGCAGGGTAATGCTGCCGCTGTCGCCGTAAAGCTTTCCCTCAGCGCCCTGTTCAAGGATATAACAAAGGGTTTGGATATTTGCCGCGGTATGACCGAGCCTTCCGCCCATGACGCCGTAAAGCCTAAATTCCGTGCAGCCCCTTGAAAGGCCATCTTTAACCGCAAGCATGGTGTCGGTATCGTCCTTATCACGGCTTGCGGAAATTATAGGCAGCGACAATCCCTCGGGCTTACCGCCCTCCAAGCTGTCAAAATCTCCTAAAATCAGATCGGGGAAAATTTTCAAATCAAGACAATGCCTGTACCCTCCGTCTGCGGCTATTACATAGGCATCCTCGGGGATTATCCCCTCAAATCCGCAATCCTCCGAGCCACCGAAAATACAGCAAATCATCGTTTTTGCAGCTCCCATTCCTTTAGCTTTTTTGCATCCTCATACATAGCAAGATAGCTGTCATGCCGTGACTTGGGTATTACTCCCCGATTTACTGCATCTATAACGGCACAGCCCTTTTCGGCGGTGTGACTGCAGTCCGCAAAGCGGCATTTTCCCTCAAACTCGCCAAATTCACGGAAGCAATACTTCAAATCCTCCTTATAGATTATGTCATAGCGGTTGGTATCAAAGCTTGAAAATCCGGGAGTATCGGCTATATATCCCCCGCCCTCTATGGCATAAAGCTCCGAGGTTCTTGTGGTGTGCCTGCCTCGCCCTAATTTTTGACTGATTTCAGCCGTTTCAACCTCTAATCGGGGAAACAGGTGATTAAGCAGGGTAGACTTCCCCACACCGGTATTTCCCGTGAATGCGCTTACCTTGCCCTTGATTTTATCCATTACCGCCTGCGCGGCGGGATCCTTGCCGTAATCAACCGTTATGGCGGAAATACCGATTTTACCGTAGGTTTCCGCAATTCCCTCGTCAGACTGCAAATCGCTTTTGGTTACTGCAACTATCGGCTCTATCCCTTTGTTTTCGCACACTGCAATAAACTTATCCGCCACAAGAAAGCAGGGGGCGGGCTGGCAGGTGGATATTACAAATACCATACAATCCAAATTTGCAAGAGGCGGACGGACTATATAATTCCGTCTGGGATATATTTCGGTTATCACACCGTTTTCTACCTTGCAGAAATCTCCCGCACAGGGGGAAATATTTTCCTTTCGGAATATTCCCCTTGCCCTGCACTCCAAAACGCATCCCGGGGCGGCTGTATTCTCAACGAAATACAACCCCCCAAGTGATTTTAATATAATGCCTCTTTCAAGGCTGTTTTTCTCCGGCTGCATAAAATCAATAACCCCACAGCGTTGCCCAGAAATCATCGGAAATGACGTCATCATCGGTAGTGTAGTTGGTTGCACCCGGGTCAACAAATTCCGTTTCGGTACTCGTATTTGCCTGAGATGTCACAGTAGTAACGACCTCTCCTCCGAACATTGATCGGAGAATATCCTTATCAAGCTTAAGCTCGGTAACGGTTGAATTGGTAAAGTCTACGTTATATTCTCCTATGCTTGCGGTATCTCCGTCCTCATTTACCGCTTCAAGCACAACGCGGACTACCTCCGTACCCTCCACGGGGACAGATATCGTGGATACATAACCGATATTATCAACCGAAACAGATCCTGTCAGATTTCCGTTTACATACGCATTAAACGTTGCCTTACCCTTTAATCCGTCGGGGACGGCAAAGGTAATATCGCACTCCTGTGTCGGCTCTTCACCCGTACTGTAGGTCAGAATTACCGTTTGCTGCGGCGACACTATATTTGGCTGACCATCCTCCGTAAGCGCTGAAAGACTTTGTGCTATTACAGTATCCTTTTCCTCAAGGGAATCCTTCTCCTGGAGCTGTACCGTAAAGCCCTTATCCTCAAATTCCGCCACTGCGTCCGCTAACTTCATCCCCACCACATCGGGGACAACAACATCGTAAATTTCAGGGCCTAATGATACATAGACAATTACCGTGGAATCGGCTGCAACTTGGGTGTTTCTCTCGGGATCTGTGGATATAACCAGATTTTCCTCCACATCATCGCTGCTTTGCCTAACAAAGTTTACCTTTAGTCCCTTTGCCTCAAGCATACTTTGAGCCGTGCTGACCTCCTGCTGGTAAACGTTAGGCACTGTAACCATTCTTTGACCCTTGCTGACAACCGCCGTAACAGTCTGCTTGTCTACCGTAAAGGACGTGCCCCCTGCCGGCGAATGAGATATAATAACACCCGCCTCATAGGTATCACTGTACTGCTCTCTGTCTACCTCAAGGGTAAAATACTCGGAATATAGGTTCTTGCAATAGTTATAGTCATGTCCCACCATATCGGGGATAACCTCGGTAGCGCTGCCGTCGGAAACGAATATGTTTATTACCATGTAAGCCACAACAGCAACTGCTATAATAACGACCGCCGCCGCAATTGCCGTCAACGCAACCACAAAGTAGGACGAACCGCGTACCTCTTCCTCTTCCTCATCATCCTCGTCCTCATCGTACTCGTCATTGATTTCGGGTTCCTTCAGCTTCTTGTTATTCGTCTTGTGTCCCCCCTTACCGGGTTTGCTGTCTTCCGAAAGGTGGGAAGGCGCACTTTTATTGTCCCGTGTTTTCTTTCCATCGGTGTTTTTAACGAAATACTGGGTTTTTTCCGTATCTCCCGCATCCTTTGAAAAGCTGTATTGGAAAACTATATCGGGATTTTTCTTAAATTCCTCTATATCCTTAATCATCTCTGCAGCGGATTGATAGCGCTTTGAGGCATCTGTCTGCATGGCTCTCATCACTATTTCTTCCAGTCCCTCGGGAATTTTATCGTTAATAGTTCTCGGAGCTTTAGGCACACTGTTCATATGCATAAGTGCTACCGCAATGGGAGTATCTCCGTCAAAGGGCTTAACGCCCGTAAGCATTTCATACATCATTACTCCGACGGAATAAACGTCGCTCTTTCCGTCGGTAATCTCTCCCCTTGCCTGTTCGGGGCTGATGTAGTGAACAGATCCTATTGCCTTGTCGGAAAGAGTTTTGCCCTCCTCTCTGGCAAACCTTGCAATACCAAAATCCATGACCTTGATAGTTCCGTCGGGGAACAGCATAATATTCTGCGGCTTAATATCCCTGTGGACAATTCCCCTGTCATGTGCATGCTGGAGTGCCCTGAGTATCTGTATTGCGAAATGGATACAATCCTTCCACTTAATAACTCCCTGCTGCTCCAGAAATTCCTTCAGTGTAATTCCGTCAATATATTCCATTACAATAAACTGAATTTTATCAGTAAATCCAACGTCATATATCTTGACAATATTGGGATGTGAAAGCACTGCAATGGCTTTGGACTCGTTTCTGAACCTGCGGACAAAATCATCGTTATCTGCATATTCATTTTTAAGTATCTTAACGGCAACAATCCTGTTTTCTGCCAGATCCTTGGCTTTATAAACGTCCGCCATGCCTCCTACACCGATAAGCTCGGTAATTCCATAGCGTCCGTCCAGCTTCTTGCCGATATTCTTATCCATCATATCCACTCCTGTATATATCCGTATAAACGGAAATTAGAAACTTATTTAAGCAGAGAAACGGTAATATTATCCCTGCCGCCGTTTTCCAGTGCCTTTCTGACAAGTATCTCAGGTGCATTTTCCGCGCCGAAATCCTTAACTGTACGGAACATAAAGCCCTCATCGCAATAATTTGACAATCCGTCCGTGCAAAGCAGCACAGCACCGCCCTCGGGCAGCTCAAGCTCAAAGTAATCGGGGTTTACGTCATATGAAACTCCCACAGCACGGGTTATAACATTTTTATTGGGATGATTTTTCAGCTCCTCCTTGGTTATCTCGCCCTTTTCATACATACGCATAACCATGGAATGATCTCTAGTAATTTGAGTTATCTCATGACTGATAAGGTAGGCTCTCGAATCGCCCACATTGACAATGTGCAGCATATTTCCGCGGCAAAGCGCGGCAACGCAGGTTGTACCCATGCCCCGCCATTCGGAAACCGTAGACCCCAAATCATAAATCACCGCATTGGCAGTCCTGACTGCCGCCAGCAGCAGATTTCTTATCTTGTTGGAGTCATAGTCGCTCTGATAGCTTTTCTCTATCCGATCGTGCATCATTGCGGCAGCGCGTTTGCTCGCCTCACTTCCAGCATTGCTTCCGCCCATACCGTCGCAAACCACAGCAAATACTGCATCATAAACAGTACCGCTTGTATAGCTGTCTTGATTTTCACTTCGTGACAGTCCTATGTCCGTGGATGAATATACCATCATCGCAGTAATCACCTCGGTTTCATTTGATAAGGGGCAGCGCCCCATCGTCATATTTCGTATTCGCGTCTGAGCTGACCGCAGGCAGCGTTTATATCCGCGCCGAGAGTTCGTCTTACCGTTGCGTTCATGCCGAGCCGTGTAAGCGCTTCGGCAAATGCGGTAACAGAACGTCTGTCAGCCTTATAGCTGCGTTCCTTTATTTTATTAACGGGAATCAGATTAATATGGCAGTTCATTCCTTTAAGCAAGCTTGCAAGCCTTTTCGCATCGTCAAGGGAATCGTTCACACCGTTTATAACGGCATATTCAAAGGAAATACGCCTGCCTGTCTTTTCATAATACTGCCTGCAGACCTCTATCAGATCCTCTATGGGATAAACCTTATTCACAGGCATGATGCCGCTTCGGGATTCGTTATCGGCAGCATGGAGTGATACGGAAAGGGTAAGTCCCAGCTTAAGCTGTGCCAATTCATATATTTTCGGTGCAATTCCGCAGGTTGAAAGCGACACGTGCCTAAGACTCATATTCTTTCCTCTTTTGTCGGAAAGCAGCTGCAGGAATTTAACCACATTATCGTAATTGTCCAAAGGCTCGCCTATTCCCATAAGCACAAGGCTGTCCGCTCTTCTGCCGGAATCTCTCTCCGCCTCATATATCTGCTCCAGCATTTCGGACGGCATAAGACTGCGCCGAAAGCCTGCAATGGTGGATGCACAGAATTTACATCCCATCTTGCAGCCAACCTGTGTGGATATGCAAAGACTGTTTCCGTGGTGATACTCCATAAGCACAGCCTCTATATGTTCACCGTCACTGAGCCTATAAAGATATTTTATCGTATTATCTATTGCAGATTCAAGTCTTTTAACTATAATTAGTCGTTTTATACAATATTTTGTTGAAAGTTTTGTGCGAAGCTCCAATGGAATATTTGACATTTCATTGAAATTCTGTGTACGTTTTATATGCAGCCATTCATAGACCTGTGCGGCACGGAAGCCTTTCTCACCCATCTCGGTAAGCTGCGCCGTAAACTCCTCACAGCTCAATGACAAAATGTCAATTTTCTCGTTATCACTCTCCACGGTATCACCTCGCAGTCGTAAGTATTTGCCAATATGAAATTACCGCCGTCTTAAACGGCAGATAAAGAAACCGTCACACTCAAATTTATCGGGAAAAACAGCCGTCATAAATTTGCCCTTAAAGGTATCGGCGGCGGATGTCACAGCTTCGTCAAAGTCCTCGCCGTAAAAATCGGGATTTGCCGAAAGAAAAGCGTTTACAACATCCTCATTTTCCTTTATATTTACCGTACAGGTGGAATATACAAGCAGTCCCCCGCTTTTTACCCGTCTGCTTGCGGACGTCAATATGGCAAGCTGAATTTTGGGAAGTCTTTCGCTTTGGGAAAGGGGCTTATATTTAAGCTCCGGCTTATTTCTTATTACACCGTATCCGGAGCAGGGCACATCACACAGAACCTTGTCCGCCATCGGAAGCGCTTCGAGAGCATTCCTCGCATCACCGGTAACGGCGGCAATATTCGTCAGTCCAAGCCTCACCGCACCGCTGCGTATAAGCTCCGTGCGCTTTTCGTGAAGCTCGCAGGCGTATATTTTCCCGCCGCCCTCCATAAGCTCTGCCATAGTGAAAGCCTTTCCTCCCGGAGCGGAGCAGGCATCTATCACGATTTCGCCCCGTTCGGGATTTACCGCCATGCAGCAAAGCTGGGAGGAAATGTCCTGAACGTGATAAAGTCCCTTTAAATAGTTTTCCTCCCTATCGACGTTCCTAAGTCCCTCGGTAACGATACAGTCGGGAATTATATCGGATATTTCCGCGGAAATACCCTGACGTCCAAAGTCGGAAATAAGCGCTTCCCCATCGGTTTTCAGTGTGTTCACCCGCAAAACGGTCTTTGAGGCTTTAAGCGATGCTTCCAACAGGGAAATGCACTTATCCCTGCCATATCCCTCCGATATTCGCTCGGTAAGCTCCTGCGGACAAGAATATTTCACCCACAGCTTATCCTCATCGAGAATAGCCTTTCCGTCACGGATAAAGCTGCGAAGTATCGCATTTACCATTCCCGCCGCCGAAGCCTTTCTAAGCCTTTTCACAAGCTCCGCCGACTCATAGACAGCCGCATTGTCGGGAACTGAATTTACATACAGCAGCTGATATACACCCAGCATAAGTGTTATCCGAACCTCTGCGTCCAGCTTGCTAAGGGGCTTGGACAGATATTTTTCCAATATATGCTCTAAGGTGATACGCCTTTCAATCGTGCCATAAAAAAGCCGTGCCGCAAGACGCTTTTCCTTGTCGGAAAGCTCGCTTGAAGTAAACTCCGAATCAAGGGCAATATTGGAATAAGCGTTTTGCTCAACCCGCCTTATCAGCCTGTATGCCATATCCAATGCAGACATAAATTAATCTCTCCAAAACATTATCTTCTGCGGCGGTTTGAAAGCAGAAGCAGTCTAAGCAGCGACAGCATTGAGGAAATTACTGCGGCAACATATGTGAGAGCGGCCGCCGTCAAAACCCTTTTCGCTCCCGAAAGCTCTTTGTCGCTGAGATAACCGCTGCTGCGCAATATGGTAATTGCCCTTGAACTTGCATCAAATTCCACAGGAAGGGTAATAACCTGAAAAAGCACCACTGCACAGTAAAGTAGTATGCCCACAGTTATAAGAACATCCAAAGAACTGAACGCAAGACCTATAAGCACAAGGGGTACGGCAAGGCTTGAACCCAATTGAGTTATGGGAATAATGGCGCTGCGTATCTTAATGGGAAAATAGCCCTGTGCATACTGGACTGCATGACCTGCCTCATGGGCGGCAACTCCCACCGCCGCAACGGAGGTCTGATTATATACCCCGTCAGACAGACGTATTACATTTGACTGCGGGTCATAGTGATCCGTAAGCTCCCCCGAAACCCTTTCTATAGCAACATTAAACAGACCGTTTTCATCAAGTATGCGCCTTGCGGCATCGTATCCTGTCATTCCCCTGTCATTATAGACCTTGGAATATTTGGAATAAGCGGACTTGACCATTGCCTGTGCAATAAGTCCGATAATAAGCGCAGGAATAAGGATTAAAATAGTGCTGTCCCAATACCAATACATTGCCATTCTCCTCTCATCAATTGCCTAACATGGCGTTTTTTTCAAGTCTGTTTCCTCTGAGATAGTCCTCGGATTTCATACGTTTTCCGCCCTGAGCCTGAATTTCCGTAAAGACTATACCCATTCCGTCACCGCATACAACGGTGAAATTCTTTTCGTTGCACAGTGTTCCCGCAGGCAGATCGTAGTGTCTGCCCTCAAGTCTGCTGTGATAAATCTTCAATTTTTTCCCGTTTACAAGGGCTTCCGCACAGGGCCAATCGGAAAGTCCCCTGACCTGTCTGTGAACCTCACAGGCGGGTTTATTAAAGTCAATGGGACACATATCCTTAGTAAGCATAGGCGCATAGCAGGAAAGCTCGTCCCGCTGCTTTTCTCTGGGAATATCGCCGCTCTTTATTGCCGAAACGGTTTTCAGCAGAACCCGTGAACCCAACTCGGAAAGCCTGTCATGAAGCTCCGCCGCAGTTTCGTTTTCACCGATTTCAAGCTGCTCCTTGAATATCATATCGCCGCTGTCAAGTCCCTCCTCCATAATCATGGAGGTAACTCCCGTAACGCTTTCCCCTCGGAGTATGCAGGTCTGCATGGGAGATGCGCCGCGGTATTTAGGCAGCAGCGATGCGTGTATATTTATACAATATGCCGCAGGTATTTCAAGTATTCTCTTTGGGAGAATATTTCCGTATGCCACAACTACAATAAGCTCCGGTTCAAGCTTCTTCAGCGCTTCGTATGCATCCTCGGCATCATCGCCCTTTTTAAGGCTTTTGGGCTGATAGACAGGTATGCCCTTTTCGAGAGCATATTCCTTAATCGGCGGGGGCGTCAACTTAAGTCCTCTGCCTTTTGGCTTATCGGGCATGGTAAATACGGCGGTAACATCCTCGCCGCTTTCGCAAAGCGCTTTCAGACACGGAACGGCAAATTCCGGAGTACCCATAAAAACAATCTTCATAGGGAAAATACCTTACCTTTTCTTTCTTCTGCGTTTCCTGTCGCTCATCTCCTCAACGGTCACATACTCCTCGACTATGTCGGTAAAGAGCTGTCCGTCCAGGTGCGCATATTCATGGGAAACGCACTGCGCTTCAAGCTCCTCAAAATCCCTCTCGTACCAGTCGCCGTTTCTGTCCTGGGCTTTAAGGCGGCACTTCATGGGGCGTGTAACATATCCCCATTTATTGGGACAGGACAAACAGCCCTCAACTATGCGCTGTGTTCCGGACGACTCGATTATTTCGGGGTTTATTGCCTCTATTCTCTCCTCGTCCAAATGCATAATAAACAGCCTGCGGCACATACCCACCTGCGGTCCCGCAAGTCCGACGCCCTCGGATTTATCCAAGGTTTCATGCATATCGTCAAGAAGAATGTGCAGCTTATCGTCGAATTTTTCCACAGGTCTGCATTTCTTTCTCAGTATGGGATCGCCCTCTATAACTATATTTCTAAGAGCCATTTTATCGAAGTCCTTTCAACTATTTATGTTATGCGCCAATATCGCCGTTTATATCGATATATACCGACACGCCGGAAAGCTCCCGCATTGCCGCCGCTTTTTTGCGCACATCGCCGATAAATTCGCGAAAATCAGAATTATTTCGGCATTTCAATATAATTCTGTAGCGATATTTTCCGTTTATTCTTTCAATTTCGCATTTTGACGGACCAAGCATTTTCAAGGGAATACGCTTGTCGGTTTTCCCGTGGCTTTCCTTTATCAAAGCCGCAAATACCCTTGAACCGTTCATAGCATTTTTTTCAATCGGTGAAGAAAATCCTATTACGCAGATATCACAGAAGGGAGGATAAAGCAATGCTTTCCTCATGGCTGCTTCCTGCTCGTAAAAGGCTTCATAATTCTGCATTGCCGCAAGATTTATGACATAATGGTCGGGAACAAGGGTCTGTATCAGCGCCCTGCCGCATTTATCTCCCCTGCCGCTCCTGCCCACAACCTGGGCTATCAGGGAAAAGGTTCGTTCGTAGCTGCGAAAATCCCCCGAAAACAGTGATTTATCCGCATTCAGCACTCCCACAAGGGTAACATTGGGGAAATCAAGCCCCTTTGCTATCATCTGAGTGCCAACCATTATATCGTATTTTCCCTCACCAAACTCCGTAAAGCGTTTATCATAGGCATAGCGGGAATAGGTAGTGTCCGCATCCATACGGAGTATCCGGGCATCGGGAAAAAACTCTCTAAGCTCCTCCTCTAACTTTTGCGTGCCCATGCCTGTGCGGCGCAGTCTTGCACTGCCGCATTTGGGACATACCCCCGTCATTTCCTCGGAAAAGCCGCAATAATGGCACATTATGCGGTTGTTCGCCTTATGATAGGTAACAGGCACGCTGCAGTTTGGACAAACAAGGGGTTCCTTGCAGTCGGAGCATACCATATAGGTATTATATCCCCTGCGGTTCAAAAGAAGTATGGACTGTTCGCCCCGCGCAAGATTTTCATTGACCTCGCAAACCAGCCTTTCACTGAAAATTCTACCCGTGCCGCACATATCTATTATATCCACCGCAGGCATACCGCTTTCGCTGTATCTGTGAGGAAGCTTAAACAGCCGACATCTTCCCTTTTGTGTCATATAATAGGTTTCAATACTCGGCGTAGCACTTGCCAAAAGCAGAACGCCCTTATGGGTAATACACCGCTGTCCGGCTATATCCTTGGCATTATATCTGGGAGAGGATTCGGATTTATAGGTTCTTTCGCCCTCCTCATCAACTATAATAAGCCCTATATTATCCAGCGGCGCAAAAACCGCACTTCTTGTCCCGATAACAATTCTCGAACCGCCTGCTTTTATACGCTTATATTCATTAAGCCTTACGGAAAGGGGCAATCCGCTGTGCATAACCGAAACCGTGTCGCCGAAAAGCGCCGTGAAACGATTGACTGTCTGAGGAGTAAGTGATATTTCGGGAACAAGCATAAGCACGTTTCTGCCAATGTCAATGGTATATTTAATAAGCTTGGCGAAAACCAAGGTTTTACCGCTGCCCGTAACTCCGTAAAGCAGGGCTGCATCGGCTTTGCCCGCGGAAATCATTGACGATATGCCGTCAAAGGCCCTCTGCTGATCCTCATTTAGGGTAATTTCATCGGGACTAACGGTTTCATGTACATCGGGGGTATGTATAACCTCATACTCATACAGCTCCGCAACGCCGTTTTTCTCCATGTTTCTTACCACAGACGCCGTTACGCCGCAAACGTACTCTATTTCCCTGATTGCGGCAGTGCCCTCCCTTTGAAGCATTTCCATCGCAAGCCTTTGCTTTGGTGTCACATTGTAGGCTTCGGGAGAGGACAGATACCCCTCGGTAAGCCTTACCATTTTGACGGTTTCATCCTTTACCCGTCGGCGAAAATCCTCGTAGGATTCAATATATCCCTTATCCGCAAGCTCTCGTGCAGCATCGGAATCCTCCGTATCAAAGGCGACTTCAATCCTCCTTTGCTGCTCCGCGACACTTTTCGCGGCAATTATTTCCGAATAAAGCTTCTGCGCCGTTAGGGAAATGACATCAGCCGGCTTCGGCTGCGCAACGCGGTATCTCCGCGTAAAATTCACGCTAAGTCCCGGAGGAATAAGCGTTTTGAACGCTTCGTAATAGGTACAAAGAGTGTAATCCTTTAGCAGAAAAAGCAGCGAAAGCTGTTCTCCCTTTATTACAGGCTCTGTGTCCGCAAAAGCGCTTATCAGCTTATATTCCGCCGCCTTTTCTGCGGGTATTACCTCCGTAAAGAGTATAACGCCCATACGCTTGCGATTGCCCTTGCCAAAGGGTACTATTACCCTTACTCCGGGCAGCGCCCTGCTGTGAGAATCGGTAGGAACAAGGTAACGATATTTCCTGTCAAAATCAAAGGCCGTATCGCTGACACCCACCGCGGCAGCCAATCTTTCACCGGACATACCGCGAAATTATTCGCCCTTATGAGGCTCTATAATAGTATAAAGTCCCCCGGCAAATTCATCAACGGCTGTCTTTACAGGCTTTTCCTCGAGAGGAAGATTTTCCTCCTGGAGATGATCCGCTATTTCTCTCGCCCTCTTTGCTACTGCTATTACCACAGCGTAGTAGCTGTGATCCTTTGTGGTTATTTGTGACATTGCCGGTCTAAGCATTTTCAAGCACCTCGTTAATCTTTTCATTATTGTTTACGGTTTTGAGTTTTTCCGCTCTTACAACTGTGAGAAAATCGCTCACAGCGTCCTCTATGGCATCATTTACTATAATGTAGTCATATTTTTCCGCTTGGGAAATTTCCCTTGCGGCTTCTCCCACACGCCTGCTTATGGTTTCCTCGTCCTCCGTGCCTCTCTTTTCAAGGCGGTGGCGCAGGGTGGCAAGCGACGGCGGAAGCAGGAACACAAGGACAGCCTCCGGACAGCTGCGGCGTATGTTCATAGCGCCCTGCACCTCTATCTCAAGGATAACATCTCTGCCCTCGTTAAGCCTTTTATACACCTGACTTCTCATGGTTCCGTAATAATTGCCGCAATATTCGGCATATTCAAGCATATCTCCCTCGTCAATTCTCCGTCTGAATTCTTCGGGGGAAATGAACCAATAGTTCACTCCGTCCTTTTCGCCCTCCCTTGGGGAACGCGTGGTAGCTGAAACGGAGCAATAAAAATTATCGTCCTTCAGAACCTGAGCAAGGAGAGTTCCCTTACCGCAGCCCGACGGCGCGGATACCACAATCAACATACCTTTTTTGCACACATTCTGACGAATCATCCTTTCACCTGTTAATCCGATTGGTCTTGATTTGCGTCATCGGAAAAGACTTCATCGGCTCTTCCCGTAAGTGATGACGGCGTTACGGCGGAAAGCACCACATGATCGCTGTCCATGATAATCACAGACTTGGTTTTTCTGCCGTAGGTTGCATCAATCAGCATTCCCCTGTCCCTCGCGTCCTGTATAATACGCTTGATAGGCGCGGATTCGGGGCTGACAACCGCCACAAGCCTTTGCGCCGAAACAGCATTGCCGTAACCTATGGGTATAAGCTTCATGAACGCACATCCTTTACAGCAATATTATTGACCCTCGCGGGAAATTTCACTCAATATTCTGAATTTGCTCGCGGATTTTTTCAATTTCCGATTTTAAATTCACCACAAGCTTCGTTATGGCAATATCCTGTGCCTTGGAGCCGATGGTGTTTGCCTCGCGGTTAAATTCCTGGATAAGGAAGTCAAGCTTCCTTCCGACGGGAGTTTCCTGCTTAAGCAGCTGGGAAAGCTGGGAAATATGACTGCGCAGGCGTACCGTTTCTTCCGCTACGGCAGTCTTATCCGCAAATAAAGCCGCCTCCGCAACTATCCTCTGCTCGTCTATATTGGAATCCTCAAGAACCTCGGAAAGCCTGTTGTACAGTCTAATGCGGTAGTTTTCCAGTGACTGCGGGGAAAGTAAATCTATTTCCGACACCATGTCCTCAATAGACTGAAGCCTTGCGGTTATATCGGCATACATATTTGCGCCCTCGGCAATGCGCATCCTCATAAGCGCATCAAGCGCCTCGGCGGCAGCCTCACAAACGGCATTTGTCACCGCGTCCTCATCGGTCTTGGGTTTGGATACCACGAATATATCCGGCAGCCGCATAAGGAATGACAGGGACAAATCATCCGTAAGTCCCAACTGATTTCCCGCGCTGCGCATAGCGTTTATGTAGCTTTCGGCGGCAGCCATATCCACGGAAACATCCGGTGCGGCGGCTTCAAATCCCTCTGCTGCGGCAACGGAAAGGGAAACCTCAACCTTGCCCCTTGAAACTGCGCTGCCCACAACGCTTTTCAGCTTATCCTCCACAAACCCGTAGTTTCTCGGCACTCCGGCGGAGTACTCATAGTACCTGTGATTGACAGAACGTATTTCCACGGTAATATTCAGCCCGTCTGCTGTCCTTTCGGCTCTGCCGAAGCCTGTCATACTCTTTATCATTTAAAAACAATCTCCATTCCGGAAAAATTGATAGAAATTTGTATCCATTCCATGTAGCTTTCCTGCAAATACATATATCTTTTTATAGTATAGCACATATGCACTATAAAATCAAGTATTTTTTCAGCAAGTTTAACAGAAAATACACAATTGCCGTCTGCTCGGTTAAGGAAAAACCATGCCCCAATCATGCTTCATTCCAATCGGTAAAAATCCGCTCAATTATGTACGAATAATATAAACATACCTATTGAAAAATTGTTTCTTTTGTGTTATAATTATAGCTGAAATAATCTTGTTCGGGAGGAATAAAAGTATGAAAAAACGCAGATTAACCTGCTTTCTGACAGCAGCCGTCATGGTTTCATCCATATTCGTCGGCTGCGGCACAGACAATACAGCCGATATTACCGATGAAAATGCCGGTGGCGAGGTTACCGTACTGTCGTCGGAGCAGTCGGCTGAAAGCCTTGAAATAACAGTTGACGGCACAAAATTTATGGTTGACGGCAAGGAAATTTATATCAACGGCGTCAATACCCCTTGGGACAACTGGAACGATTTCGGAGGGAGCTTTGATGAAAGCTTTTGGAGCGAGCATTTTGCGGCTCTCCATGAAATCGGAGTAAATGCAACCCGTATTTGGGTAAACTGTAACGGCAACACTATAGTCAAGCTTAACGAGGACGGATCGGTGGCATCCGTTTCCGACAAGCACTGGAAGGATTTGGACAGGCTTTTTGAAATAGCCGAGGAAAATCATATATACATTATGGCTACCATACTTTCCTTTGACCACTTCAAGGACGAAAATGTGCAGTATGCACAGTGGCGTAAAATGGTTTCAAGCGAAGAAGCGACACAATCCTATATTGACAGCTACATACTGCCCTTTATCGAAAGATACGGTGATAATCCCTACCTTTGGAGCATTGATCTTATGAATGAGCCTGACTGGGTTGTGGAAAATGAGGAATGTGGTCAGATAGACTGGGACACGTTGGCACTTTTCTTTGCGCGCTGTGCGGCGGCTATTCATCAAAACAGCGATGAGCTAGTAACCGTGGGAATGGGTATGATTAAGTACAATTCGGACGAGCTGTCATTCGGCAAGAACTATATTTCCGATGAATATATGAACGAGCTTGCAGGCGAGGACGCTTACGTGGATTTCTATTCCACACACTATTACTACTGGCAGAACGCTTATATGGGCTATCCCTTTGAAGAAACTCCCGTAGAATTCGGACTTTACAGCACAAAGCCCTGCGTTATCGGCGAAACGGCGTCCCTTGACGAAAGCGGCAGAACCATAACCGAAAAATATGAGGCTGCCTATAACAACGGCTGGAACGGAGTTATGGCATGGACCTCCAACGGAGTAGATTCCTGCGGCGGATTCGATGATGTAAAGCCCGCTATAGAGCGTATTGTCGAGCTTGCGGAGGAGCTTGTATTCCCGTTCGGCAGATAACTCCGACAGGGGGGGCGGCATACTCCTGCCGCCCTTATCAGCTGTTTATACAATGGTGTGTAATACAATTATGATGACAAAGAAAAATGAATTTTTTAAAGGAGCGGGAGACGGATTACCCATTGCTCTGGGATATCTCCCTGTGTCCTTCGGCTTCGGAATAGCGGCTGTTTCCTGCGGAATAGACCCTTTAGCTGCGGTTATTATTTCCCTTACAAACCTTACCTCGGCGGGACAGGTTGCAGGCATATCCATAATAGCGGCAGAGGGCGCGTATATCGAAATGATATTGACACAGCTTATAATAAATATGCGCTACGCGCTTATGAGCCTTTCCCTTTCCCAAAAGCTTGACGACAGCTTCCGCATACCCCACAGACTTGCGGTTTCCTACGGAGTAACGGATGAGATCTTTGCGGTTGCGTCCGGCAAAAGCGGCATGGTTTCTCCCTCATATATGGCGGGGCTGATAGCTATTCCGGCGGCTTGTTGGGTCGGCGGAACACTTTTGGGCGCATTTGCCGGCGGTATTCTCCCGGAAATACTGAAAAGCGCGCTGGGTATACTTATATACGGAATGTTTATCGCTATATTTGTACCCGCATCCGTAAAGTCAAAGGGTGTACTTGTCTGCACCGCGGCAGCAGTGGCGGTATCACTCTGCATTTGGTTTATACCTATATTTTCCTTTATATCCGAGGGCTTTTCCGTTATTATATGCGCTGTGGGCGCATCGGCATTGGCGGCATGGCTCTTTCCCGTTAACGACGAATCGGGGGAGGATATGTAATGAGGAATATAGTTATATACATAGCAATAATGGCAATTGTTACCTATCTCATACGAATGCTGCCTATAATGGTTTTCCGTAAGAAAATCAAGTCGCGTTTTTTCAAAAGCTTTCTCTTCTACGTGCCATATGCCGTGCTGGGTGCAATGACCTTTCCGGCTATTTTCTATTCAACGGGAGATACTGTTTCGGCAGTCTGCGGAGCTGTTGCCGCACTGCTGACGGCACTGAAAACAAAGCAGCTTACCATAGTCGCGGCTGCGGCGGCAATCGCGGCACTTATTGCAAAGCTTATCTGCGAGTACTGCGCAGCTTGACATTTGCGGGCGTATGAAGTAAAATATAAAATAGTATTTAGTATTATCGTGTTCAAGGTGATGTATCGTGTCGGTAAAGGATATGAAGGATTGTCCCCCTTATTTAAGGGAATATATTTTTTATCTAAGAGTAATAAAAAATCGTTCCGAGAAAACAATAGAATCATACTATCTCGATATAAGACTTTTTTTCAGGTATATCAATGAAAATCTTCTGCCCAATAAGCCCGAAAATCCCGATATTATCATAAATCTCCCCTTTGAAGCGGTTGCCGCCGTCACTATGGCGGACGTTTATGAATACCTTAATTACACCACGGAGGAATGTGGCTGCGGAGAAAAGACCCGACACAGAAAGGTTGTGGCACTTAAAGGCTTTTACAAGGCACTGGCGTCCAATAAGCTGACATCTTACCATATTAAGGAAAATCCCCTGCAAAACTTAGAAGTGCCATCGCCCCGAAAGACAAGTCCCAAATACCTTGATCTTGACGACAGCAGGCGGCTTCTCGATAAACTGGACAGCGAGAACAAATACTATGAAAGGGATTTTTGCATACTGATGCTTTTTCTGAACTGCGGTATGCGGCTTTCGGAGCTTGTGGGGATAGATTTACAGGACATCAATCTTGAGGATCGCAGTCTGCGTATACTGGGAAAAGGCAATAAAGAGCGTATCCTCCATATAAACGAGGGCTGTGCAAAGGCTATAATCGGTTACATGGGAGTGCGTCCTGCCGCCGATACCAACGCTTTCTTTTTAAGCTCCCGAAACACCCGCATATCCGGCAGACGAGTAGAGCAGATTGTGGAAAATGCCCTTAAAGCTAACGGATTGGACGGGAGAGGATTTTCGGTACATAAGCTGCGGCACACCGCCGCAACCCTTATGTACCAGTACGGCGGTGTTGATGCCCTTGTACTGAAGGAGGTTCTCGGTCACGCAAGTGTAGCGACTACCGAGATATATACGCACCTTACCAACGAAAATGTGCGAACCGCACTGGACTCAAACCCGCTTTCACAGGAAACAGCGGCGGGTACAAGACACAAAGGAGATAAATAATGAGCATTATCGGAGAATGTAAAAGCTTTTTAAGCGCAAACGGCATTGACAATGTAAAATACTATATTCGCCGCCCCGATGGGGAGATAAAGGCTGTTGTACAGGTAATACATGGTATGTGCGACAGTTTTTCCAAATACGAGGAGCTGGCGGAATATCTTTGTTCAAAGGGCTTTGCCGTAATAGGACATGATCAGCTGGGACACGGTGCTACCGCTGCGGAGGAAGAGGATCTGGGCTATTTTGCGCCTGAACACGGCTGATTATATCTTGTTAAGGATGCAAGAACAGTGACACTTAAGGCCTATGAGGAATTTGAAAATCTTCCTGTTTTTATTCTGGGACATTCAATGGGTTCTCTCGTGGCGAGAGCTTATATGAGCAGATGGAGCTGCGACATAGCGGGCGCGATTTTACTGGGAACTGTAGGCAGACACACCCCTGCCGATGCGGGAATAATGCTTACCGACAGTGTAATAGCAATTCACGGGGACAGATACCGTTCCAAAAAGCTGTGCAAGCTGCTGCTGGGACTGGGATCGTTGAAAATTGCCGACAGAAAGACGGAGTGGGACTGGCTGTCCACCGATGAAAGCGTTGTATCAGCCCACACCGCGGATAAATGGAGCAACTTCACCTTTACAGCATCTGCTTTTCGCGATTTGTTTATGCTTGTAAGCTACAATTCATCAAGAAAATGGTATTCAAAGGTTCGCCGCAATATTCCGATACTGCTTATGGGCGGCTCGGAGGATCCCGTATGCAGCTACGGCAAGGCAATTACCGATATTTTCAACGGACTTTGCAGGCGGGGATTTACCGATGTGGAAGCAAAAATTTGCAGCGGCTGCCGTCATGAGCTTATTCATGAATACAACAAGGAAAAAGCCTTTGACGACATTGCCGATTGGATTTCAAAGAGAATATAACTTGAATTGGGGGAGCATTTATGTATGCCAAGGTAAACAGTCTGGGGCTTTTCGGATTAAATTCCTTTGCAGTAGATGTTGAAATGGAAATAAGCAGGGGTACTCCCTGTTTCGATATCGTGGGACTGGCGGACATCGTAGTAAAGGAAAGCCGCGAACGCATAAGAGCGGCACTCAGAAGCTGCGGTGTCACCTTTCCTGTCGCAAGGGTAATTGTAAACCTTGCTCCTGCTGATACGAAAAAGGCCGGAAGCATGCACGATCTTGCCATACTTGCCGCCCTGCTAAAGCTGGTCGGAATTATCACGGACAATACGGATAAATGTGCGTTCATAGGAGAGGTCGCCTTAAACGGAGATCTCCGTCCGGTAAACGGTGTGCTGCCTATGGTGCTGCTTGCCCAGTCTGAGGGCTTTGACAGCGTGTTTGTACCTGCCGACAACGCCTATGAAGCAAGCGCTGTGGACGGAATAACCGTTTACGGCGTTGAAAATGTAAGAAATCTTATCGGACATTTCACAAGAGAATCGGTCATTATCCCACAGGAAAAATACCGCATTAAGCCGGAGGATAAGTTTCTGAACGTTGATTTTGTCGATGTAAAGGGACAGCAAATGGCGAAGCTTGCCATTTCCTATGCGGCTGCGGGAAATCACAATATACTTATGGTAGGCCCTCCCGGCTCGGGAAAATCCATGCTTGCCAAAAGGGTTTCAACGATTATGCCGGAGATGACCTTCAAGGAGTCAATAGAAACCACAAACATCCATTCCATAAGCGGACTTGTTACAAAGGACAATCCCCTTGTAACCGCAAGACCACTCCGTTCGCCCCATCACACCATTTCGGGAGCGGGACTTTCGGGCGGCGGCACAGTGCCTAAGCCCGGAGAAATATCCCTTGCCCATAACGGCATACTTTTCCTTGACGAGCTACCTGAATTTTCGCGGCAGGCTCTTGAAATACTTCGTCAGCCCCTGGAGGATCAGACCGTTACCATATCGAGAGCGGCGGGAACGGTTACTTACCCTTGCTCGTTTATGCTTGTTGCGGCGATGAACCCCTGTCCATGCGGCTACGCGGGGCATCCTACCAAAAAGTGCATTTGTACACCAAAGCAGGCGCACTCCTATATAAACCGTATATCGGGGCCTCTCCTCGACAGATTTGACATACATATAGAGGTAGCGCCCGTGGATTATGAAAGCCTTTCCTCCAAAACCAAGGAGGAATCCTCGGCGGAAATCAGGGCACGGGTACAGGAGGCAAAGGAGATACAAAATCAGCGTTTCAAGGGTACGGATATAACCTGCAATGCCCGAATAACCCCCGATAAGCTGACCGAATTTTGTCCTATGACCGACGGTGCAAACGCAATGCTTAAAAATGTATTCGAGAAAATGGGACTGTCCGCAAGAGCCTACGACAGGATATTGAAGGTAGCAAGAACCATCGCCGATATGGACAAATGCGAGGTTATCGACAAGCCCCACATAGCCAAGGCAGTGCAGTTCAGAAGTCTGGACAGGAAATATTGGAATAATTGATAGTCGGAATTACAGCAGATATAAACACCGTAAAGCCACCATTTCAAGCGGTTTTACGATGTTTGCTTGTTGTTAATCGGGGGACTATTGGTGCTGCCTTAACCTTTACTTGACATCTCTCGTTCATCTGTGATAAAATGGGTGTAATACACATATTGCCCTCCTTAATAGTTGGTGTGCTTATTTCCATTATATCACAGGTTGTTTTATGTATCATCATTTTTTAATGCTGTATTTATCACTTATATTCAATAAGGGGCATCGCCCCGTCATTCAACGAACGACTGGGGCGTTAGCCCCTTAGGGGTTTCAGTGGGGGACTCAGTCCCCCACTGAAAGACCGTATGCTCCCCCGCCTGAAGAGGCGGGGGNNGGGGACATCAGTCGTGAGTTATAAATCTAAGCCTTAAAATAACTTTATCTGAAAGGACAGTAAATATGCTCGGATTTTATCTTACTCTTATTGATGAACCAAATGACAAGGAAAAACTTACGGAAATATACAGTACATACAATGACTTAATGTTTAAAGTGGCAATGTCTGTACTGCATAATGAAGCTCTTGCAAGTGAAACAGTACAAGACTGCCTTTTGAAAATAGCAAAGACTATTTCCGATCTGCCTACCGCAGGAGCGAAAAAAGCCAAAGCATTTATTGTAATTATGGTTAGAAATAAGGCACTTGATAATTTGAAATTGGAGCATATTGATAAAAATGAGCCAATAAATGAAAATGAGGACATTTCAGATGACATTGTAAGTAGAATTTTGTCTGACATGGGGTATAAACAGATTGTAGAGGAAATTTTAAATCTTGACACAAGATACCGTGACATATTGGCGTTAAGGCTTATATACGAGTACAGTATTGAGAAAATATGTTTGATTCTTGATATATCGGAAAATACTGCAAAATCCCGCATTTATCGAGGCCGCAAGATTTTAAAAAAACGTTTGGAGGGAATTCTCAATGAAAAATGAACTTAAAGATAAGATATTCGATTTGGTATTAAAGGATGCCCTTCAAGATAGTTTGGACAAAGAGCTTCAAGAGATTGACGAAATAGTTGCAAATTCGCCGCTGCACGAGTTTTCACCACAATTTGAGAAAAGAATGAAAAAAACTTATAAATTCCATAGATAGAAAGGATAGAATAAAGAAATATAAACGTATTGTTGTAAGTACCATCGTATCATTAGCAACGGCTTTTGGTCTTACATTTGGCGTTCTGCTTACGCAACCGGAAGTTTCTGCGGCAGTTCAAAATGTCATACGGACTGTTTTTGACAGATATGATAAGTATGATTATATTGGTAATGAATTAACGGTTGAAAATTTTAATAACAATATTAGATTCGGGTACATACCTAACGGTTATTATTTGTCAAGCGGTGATTATTCCCATGCCGTAGTTTCATTAACTTATATAGACGAAAATGGAAATGAAATAATGCTTGATTATGGAATTGCTGACGGAACAAGTAGCATTTACGATAATGAAAATAATTCATACAGCAAATTTACAATAAACGATACAGAATATCATTATTATGAAAGTAATGACAGCGATTTTTTTGATACGCTTGTATGGTATAAAGATGGGTATGCTTTTAGTATACTTGCACATTTATCAAAAGAAGAACTTGTTAAAATCGCCGAAAATGTAAAATAAGTCGATTTTTTGCAGTCATTTTCCTTTCTGAACCGTCTTTTATTATAGAGGCAGTCAAAAAGGAGGAATTTTATGCAAATAAAAGCTAAACATTTTATTTCGATCATCTTAGCATTTGTCGTAATGATTTGCACGGCAATGACAGTTTCAGCAGTTAATCCTCGAATGTCAGACACAAGCTCGGTTTCCGTTACACTAACATTCAGCGGCACAACTGCTTATTGCGATGCCAAAGTAACAGGTGCTGACGGGACAACAAGCATTACAGACGGGCACCTTGTGTTGACGGATAGTGACGGAACAGTAGTTGGTGAATGGGAAAATCTATCATCAAGCAGTAAAAGACTTACTGTTTCTAAATCTGTTTCGGGACTAACAAAAAATGAAACATATACGCTGACCCTTTCTGCTAAAGTAAACAGGAACGTCAGTTCGGAATATGTCGGTAATTATATTTCAAAAAAATGTTAAAAATCAATAAATTTATGTACTGTCTCTAACCAAAATATTTTGTAATAAGCATGATAAGAGTATTGATTGTAATTTTTAACTGCATAAAATGAAAGGAACGTGTTCTTATGTCAAATAAGGAGAAACATATGGGCATAATTCTGACTTTAATGACATTTTTATTACTTACCTCCTGCGGAGCGAATGATTCTCAAATGTCTGAAATTACATCGGAAACAACGAGCCAAAGTTCGATTGACTTTTCCGAGGAAAGCAGTTATTCGGAGGATGTTCAGACAGAAGCAAATAGTCAAACCTCAACAAATGTTGAAAATGAAATTCCATCTGAAACGACTTTAAAAAATGAAAATGAAAATGATTATATTGATGAAATAAAGGCATTGATGGAAAAGGATCTGCCGTCTTATTCACCTGATGAAAGCTGCGATTTCGCGGTAGGGGATAAGGATTTTGTATCGGAGGCATCGACCAAATATGCCATATTGCTGGAGAATTTTCTTGATTTTCCGGAAAAATATGAAATGTTCGGCGGTGCTTTTGTACAGAATGGCTATCTTCATTTGCTGATTACTGATAAAGAATATTCAGATGATTTCCTTGAAGTTGTGGGAAATGAAAATGTTATTGTAGATCAGTGCAGTTATTCATATTCGTATCTTAACCAAATCTATGAATTTATTAGTTCATTTGAATTAGACAGAGAAAATGGACTTACTTCATATATTTTATCCGAGAATAAAAATCAAGTGATCGTTACAGTATTGTCCGAAGATGTTAAATCTGATATGTACTCTGCTATCGATAAGGCGGGGTTTGATGAATCTGCCGTTGAGATAATCGTTGCAGATTATGTATATGCTAATCCTGTTTAAATTCATTTAAAGAGCAACTATGTCCCTGCGACTACAGCGTTTCAAGGGTACAGATATAACCTGCAATGCCCGAATAACCCCCGACAAGCTGACCGAATTTTGTCCTATGACCGACGGTGCAAACGCAATGCTTAAAAATGTATTTGAGAAAATGGGACTGTCCGCAAGAGCCTACGACAGGATATTGAAAGTAGCAAGAACCATCGCCGATATGGACAAATGCGAGGTTATCGACAAGCCCCACATAGCCAAGGCAGTGCAGTTCAGAAGTCTGGACAGGAAATATTGAAATAATTGATAGTCGGAATTACAGCAGATATAAACACCGTAAAGCCACCATTTCAAGCGGCTTTACGGTGTTTGCTTGTTGTTAATCGGATTTTTGCGGTGGGGAATACCACCCTATTGTTACAATGTACGGTATCGTTAATGAGTATGACTGTGGGATATTTCTCCATCAGTATAGCTTTCATCCAGCACTGTTCTCTCTTAGTAGTGACACCATTTTAGCTCTGCCGACTATTCCTTGAACCGACTTCTTTGTGATTTGTCCGATTTGATATTTACATTAGCAATAATCGGAGAGAGTTACAATATTTATATGGCGGTTTTAGCTGTTTTGCGCTATTGGAGGCAAAGGAAAAATATACCATATCGTTAATGAGTATAACTGCGGGATATTTATGATTATCTTTTCGGGTTATTAAGGTTACTTGTTGTCGCTTTCCAAGGTTAAGCGCTTATCAGCGAAAATGCAAGTGGTTTATCAATATTTCTATTATGCCACTCGTTTCATCGCTTGGCTATACTTTTTGTGGGGATAGCCTTAACTTGGAAATACAACATCGATAATTGATCGATTATCGACAAACTCATTGAATAAATCCTCAAGAATTTGATAACGGTGCAGTGCATCATCTATTGAATCGAACTCTCTAATAACATTTCCTATTTTAAATAAAACATCCGATTCTAAATTGGCCCCAAAAAGTTAGACA
>MSHL01000049.1 GCA_001941135.1 Ruminococcus sp. Zagget11 | reverse complement strand
CAGACCTATTTTGTGCTTATGCCTCAGTTCCCATATCACTTGTGCTTTTTCTCTTGCCGTACCCTCTCGGCAACCAAGGCATTCAATTTTTTTAGGTAGTCATTTTCCGCACGAAGTCGCTGCATTTCTGCGATGAGGTCTTCCTCCACCTCTTTCTTCAGTTTTGGAGGGCGTCCCGTTGACTTTCGTCCTCTTCTTTCAACATAGAGTCCTTCTTTTCCTTCTTCAAGGTAGATTCGTTCCCAATCGGCGGCTCGTCTGTGCGGCAATTCAAATCTTCTCTCTATTTCTTTGTAGCTCAGTTTTTCCTTTTGCATTGTTTCTACAACCATGATTTTAAATTCTGGTGTATACCTTTTGTTTGGCTTTCCTTTAGGCATAAAAATATCCCCTTTCATTAGACTTTTAATTGGTATATTTATATTATACCACATTGTCTAACAAAAGGGGAGCACTTCATTTACCTGTGAAAGACGTTAGTATAAAATAAATATTGAAAGGAGTTTAATGTTATGGAACTGAAAGCATTTGCAGAGCCAACACGCGAAACCTTCAAAAAGTTGAAAGAGCTCGAAAAGCAGTTTGAAGATTATTTGGTTAATTTTGATGAAGACGGATACGACGGCAAGCTTGTTGCCGACGCACCGGAGAGTGCGAGAAAGGCACAAGAGGAATGGGATCATCTTCTCCGCATAACAATGTAAGATTAACTATCGAGGATTTTTAATATGTTTAACAAAAACGTTCCCCACGGATAAACCCGTGGAGAGCGTTTTTTCATGGTGAAAGAAAGGTGATATGCATGGAAATAAACGAAAGAAACGTGCAGACGGTAAAGGATATTTTGGCGGTGCTTGAAAAGAACGGTCGCACTCTTAGGGACACAGCGGAAATTTTTGGGTACATTGAACGCATTTTGCCGAGTATAACAGGTGTAAATGCCGAAAGTGCCGCCGAGATATTGGATTGTTGTTTGGTAGCGAAAGAAAGGTGACAGCAATGGCTGATTACTGGGTAACAAGCAAGGAAATTCTTGCAAGGCAATTGCAGAGGCTTGAAAGGTTAGCCGAAGAATACGACAGCGACCTTGACAGGTCTTTGAAAATTGCCGAAATAATGTACAAAATAGGTGATGTAATTCACAACAAGAGGGTAGGGTGATAATTACAATGCTTGAAACCACAAGGGCATACAAATATGCACAGTGGTGTATTGACAGCGGAAACGGCATAGTGGGGCGGTATGTGAAAAAGCAGTGCCGACAATGGCTTGACATTGCGGACGGCAAAGACAGCGAGCTGGAGATTAACGAGGGTGAGGCTAAGCGGGTCAAGGGCATTCTGTCACTGGCTATGCACCCCGATTTTGGCGTGAACCTTTACGAGGGGCTGGAGGATTACGCACTGCTGTTTATTTTCGCCGTGCTTTGCACCTGCAAGCGGGGCACAAGGGAAAGAGTGTACACAATAGGTATTTTGGAGATAGCGAGGAAGAACTTTAAAACGTTTACTTCCGCCGCTATTTTTATTGTGCTTATGCTGACGGAACCGCGCTTTGCAAGACTTTTTTCCGTTGCACCCGATTATAAGCTGTCAAGCGAGCTGCGGCTTGCTGTGCGTAAAATCGTGAAGTCGTCGCCGCTTTTGGAAAAGCACTTCAAAATCAATCGTGACATGGTGCTGTGCAAGCTGACCGACATTGAATACACGCCACTTGCATACTCCAACGACCGCATGGACGGTAAGCTGGCAAACGCTTTCCTTGCAGACGAAGACGGGGCAATGGACACTTACCCCGTGGAGGCTATGACATCTTCACAGGTTACGCTTAAAAACAAGCTGGGCATTATCATTTCCACAAAGTACCCTAACGAGAACAACGACTTTGACGACCGTGTGGACTATGCGAAAAAGGTGCTTGACGGCGTTCATGGTGCGAAAAACGTTTTCGCCCTGCTTTACGAGCCGGACGATGAACTTATAAACGACTGGGAAAGCAACGACAGCGCAATATTGCAGGCTAATCCTGCGGCGATTAATAAGCCTGAAATGCTTGCAAATCTTATTGAAAAGCGTTCCCTTGCTGTGCTTTACGAAAACAGGCGGGAAAATTTTCTTTGCAAGCATTGCAATATACATTACCGTTCCGTAGGCACGGAGGGGTATGTACCGATTGACAGGGTTCAGCGGTGCAGAATACCCAAAGACGATGGTTGGTGGAAAGGCAGGACGGTGTATTTAGGCTGCGATCTGTCCCTAACCGAGGACAACACGGCGGTGGCTATGGTGACCTACGATGACGGGAAGATTTATGCAAGGGTACTGGGCTTTCTGCCGGAGGATAAGGTTGAGGGAAAAACGGCAAAAGAGGGTTTCGATTACAAGCGCAGCATTGCAAACGGCGAGTGTATACCCTGCGGCGATGAGATTATAGATTACTCCGTTGTGGAGGATTATATTCTTTCCCTTGAAAGCACCCTGGGCGTGACCGTTGCAGACAGCGCATGGGACAGGTATAACGCTATGTCTTCAATGCAGAAAATCGAGGGAGCGGATAACCCGATACAATGCACGATGGTTAAGCAACATTCAAGCGTTTTGCACCCGGCTACAAAGCTGTTAAAGGAATATATATTGCGCAAAACATTTTTCTATGAGGAAAACCGCCTGCTTGAAAATAACTTCGAGAACGCACGATGCACGGAGGACACAAACCTTAACAAGTATGTCAACAAGAAAAAGTCAAGCGGTAAGGTGGATATGGTGGTGGCGCTTATTAACGCCGTGTATATCCTTATGGAGGACGAAATGCTGGGCAATGATTTTGTGTGCCAAGTTATATAAATTAGAGAAAGGATGGTTGAAATGTGGGATTTTTTCAAGAAAAACATTACGCCCGCACCGGTGGAAAAGCGAGCGGGATTTTTTCATGACCATGACACGGAAAGCACAATAACGGCGGAAACACTGGCGGCGGTACTTTCGGGAAAGACTGTTGTAAATGCGGAAACGGCTATGCAGATACCCGCAATTGCCCACTGCGTAAACAGCATTGCGGCTACTGTGGCGGCATTGCCTATAAGACTTTACCGCATGGGCGAGGACGGCAAACCGGAGGAAATAAAGGACGATAACAGGCTTACGCTGCTGAACAGCACCACAGGGGACACGCTGAACGCTGACGGCATGAGATACGCATGGACGAAGGATTTGCTGCTGTACGGTTCGGCATATTCCGTGATAGACAAAAGCGGGCTTTATTACGTTTCTCTGAAAAATGTTGCTGTGATGAAGTATGATGGTGATATAATCAAAAAGCATTACACCTACAACATACAAGGGCGGACGTATTACCCTCACAATCTGCTTAAAATATTGCGGTCAAGCGACGGTTTTGGAAAGGGCAGCGGAATTGTTTCGGAAAATTCAACCCTGATTGACACTGCATATAATCTATTGAAATTCCGCAAAAATCAGCTGTTAAAAGGCGGCAACAAAAAGGGCTTTCTGAAAGCGGAAAGCAAGCTGGGTAACGCCGCCGTCAACGAAATAAAAAGCGCATGGAATAAGCTGTACAGCAACATGGACGTTGACAGCGAAAGCATGGTGTTTTTGAACAGCGGCGTTGATTTCAAGGAAATATCTTCAACGGCGGTTGAAATGCAGATAAGCGAGCTTCAGCAGTCCATTGACGACAGTATTTACAGCATTTTCGGCATGGCTGACGGTGCGATTGACGAAAAGACAATCAAGACAGCGGTAATGCCGATACTGGATATTATGGAGGCGGCATTTGACAGCGATTTACTGCTTGAAAGCGAAAAGGGCAGTCTGTACTTTGCTTTTGACACAAGAGAGCCAACAAGGGGCGACACCGCCACACGGTACAACGCTTATGCGCTGGCACTTGCAAACAACTTCTTACAGCTTGATGAGGTCCGTGCCTTGGAGGATCTGCCGCCCCTCGGGTTCAATTATATCAAGCTTGGTCTGTCCGATGTACTTCTTGACCCGAAAACCGGACGGATTTATACGCCTAATACGAATGCTATGGCGGATTTGGGAAGCGGGGGAGCGTTGACGGAAACACGGGATCAAGACGATTACATACAAGATCCGGAAACAGGCTTGATGGCTGGGAGAAAAGGCAAAGGGTTGACAAACAAGGCGAAAAGTGTTAGAATGAGTGGGAAAGAGCGTGCGAGGGTTAGCAGCGGTATTGCGACCGATTTTCCACGTTTAGCAGCTGACAATACAGTACATAGATATGAATACGGAAACTACCAGTATAAATTCAAGGTGATTGAATTTGGAAGCTATGATTTCATAAGTAGAAAGAAAATTAAGTAATAACGAATGGAGGCAAATACAGCGATGAGTTTATTACAAGAAATTGATGAGGCATTGCGCGCACTACCGTTTGGGCGCGAAGTGATAATACCGAACGAACAGGAAATGTTTTTAAGTTCGTTGCCGGAAGAGATATTAGATGATCCCGAAAGGGGCGAGGCGACTATAAAGAAATTGTTCAGCGGTGAGTATAAAACACTTCACGAGGTAATACAAGACTTTGACGGTGATCGTCCTTCCATTGAAATCGTTGACGATGATGAACTTGACGATGATGAATGGAATATCGCAATTCCGAGGTAAAGGTTGTATTTTTGTAACAAAACGCTGCCGAAAAGCAGCGCAGATAAATTTAAGCGTTCCCCACGGTTAATACCGTGGAGGGACGTTTTTGTTTTGCGGGAAAGGAGGGCGTGCAATGGCGAAATCGATAACAGAACAGATATTTGATGGTATCGTAAGCTACAACAACAATACGGTTCAAGCGGCGGCTGCAGCTGCAAGGAGAATCCAAAGGGAAATGCTTGCCGAGGTAACAGCGGTGTCGCCGGTGAGGAAATACCCAACTCCGGAGCATGATACGGGAGTGGTCAAGGAAATAACGGTACACAGAAATCCTCCGGCAGTGCCTAAAGCCGTTCACACAGAGAAAGCCGCATACTATCAGCCCGGATATTTCAAGGCGGGTTGGGCGTCCAAAACTAACACCTACAAGGACAGCGGCGCGAAACGTTACTTTGTTTATAACAAAAATATGCCAACGGTTACTCACCTTTTGAACTTTGACCATGTCCTTGTGACGCATGGCGCTTTAAGGGGTGTAGTGCATGGTAGCCGTTTTTTGGATGATGTGCAGGAAAAGGCAATGAACGAGTTTGAAAACGAATTATCGCGAATATATCACAAAGAATGAGGTGAAGAGAAATGGCAAGTAAATACGGCTATACGGTGGGTATAGGCATGGATACAAGCGGACTACAAGTAGGGCTTAAAACCATTGACGGCAATCTGCGGGATTTTGCCGCAGAGCTGAAGGACACCGAAAAGGCTTTAAAGGCATTGGAACAATCGGGACAGGACTCTTCCGAGATGATGGCGAACAAGCAGGAAATACTAAACAAAATCTATCAGCAGACACAGGAAAAACTGTGGGAACTGGCAAGCATACACGATAAGGTGTATGAGGCTTATGATAATGACGCTATCGACGGTAAAGCCTTTTCCGAATACAACAAAGTTTTGGCGGAAACCTTTGCAAGCAGTAAGCGGTTGGAGGAACAGATAGAGGAACTTAACGCTGAAATGAACGGCGAAACCACACCCGAATCTGTTCAGCACCTTGCGGAGCTTGAGGAAAGCTACAAGGGAATTGAGAGCGAGCTTGAAGAGGTCAACAGCACCATGCGGGAAGCCGGGGAAACCGAGGCTTTGACCGCCCAACAGGAAACACTGCTGCAAGAGGCAATTGACAATACGACCGAAAGGCTTGAATTGCTAAAGCAGGCACAGGAGGCAGCGGCGCAGGCACTTGCGAACGGAGATATTTCAGCAGAGGAATATCGTTCCCTTGAAAGACAGGTTGAAAGTACCGAGGCACAGCTTAATTCTTATGCGAAGCAGTTGGACGAGGTGCAAGGCGAAACGGACGAAACAAAAGAAAGCACAGAGAGCCTAAACGAAACTGCCTCAAACACCGAAAGTGTTTTCGGTGCAATTATGAAGTCCGAGGCGATTAAGACAGGTATTTCCGCAATCGGTTCGGCGGTCAGCGGCGTTGCAAGTGAGATGAAAGCACTGGTAACGGAAACGGCAGCGGCAGGCGACACTATCGACAAGCAGTCGCAAAAATTAGGACTGTCCCGTGAGGCTTACCAAGAATGGGACTATGTGCTGCCGCAGAACGGCGCGTCTATAAGCACACTGCAAACAGGCATGAGAACCATGACAAATCTGATTGACAGCGCAAAGGGCGGGACAGAATCGGCGGTAGAAAGCTTTGAAAGGTTAGGAATATCCATTGACGATCTGAATAATTCTTCCTCGGAGGAAATATTTTCGGCGGTTGTTTCCGGCTTGCAGTTCATGGATAACGAGGTAGACAGAAGCGCTCTTGCCAATGATGTATTGGGGCGGACTTACCAACAGCTATTACCCTTATTAAATCAGACTGCGGAGGCAACAGATGATCTAAAGCAAAAGGCGCACGATAACGGTATGGTTATGTCGGATGAGGCTGTTGATGGTGCGGTAGCTATGACAGATGCTCTTGACACTCTTTCTCGTACGGCTGATGGCTTAAAGGAAAACCTAATGGGACAGCTTTTGCCGGGTGCGGCGGAGGTTGCGCAGGGCTTATCCGCGGTAATAGCGGGGGCTGATGGCGGTGCGGAGCAGATGGAGCAGGGGCTTAATGACATTATCGTTTCAATAGAAACAATTGCACCGCAGTTTGAGAAAATTGCCACTGCAATTATTCAGACCTTTGGGGATAAAGCACCGGAAATTATCGAAGATTTTATAAAAAAGCTGACAGAGGAATTGCCTAAAATCGGAGAAATTGCCGAGAACATTGTAAATGCGATAGTTGAAGGAATAACAGCAACCATGCCGGACTTAGCAGGCACAGCGGTTGATGTTATTGTCAGCTTAGCAAATGCCCTGATAGCCGCATTGCCGACACTCACGCCAACGATTGTGGACGTTATACTTGAAATTGTCGATGTTTTGGTAGACAATATTGACGAGCTTATTGATGCCGCCGAGGAACTAATCAAGGGACTGGCAGACGGGCTTATGGAAGCATTGCCGATATTGTTGGAAAAGGGCACGGATATTGTCCTTGAGCTGATTAATCAGTTAATTTTTGCAATACCGGACACCATAGAATTTGCCGTTGAGCTTTGTGAAAGAATCGGCAAACAGCTTGTGAATTATGATTGGAGCGCAGTTGGTGCGAGCATAAACGGGGCAATACAGGAAGCATTGTATAACGTTGCACATGGCAGCACGGATGCATGGGACGAGGCGCAAGCGGAGCAGGAAGCAAAGATACAAAAATACAGTGAAAACAGCGTTGAACAGCTTGACAAAATGATAAGCAGCTGTAACAATAAGCTGATTGAACTTAATCAGGCGCAAGCATTATCGGCATACGACCATGACAGCGTTGCAGGCTGGATTAGTACAGCATATGAAAATTCCGGCGAGGAATGGACAACATGGGTAAATTCGTTCGTAGAAAAGTACGAAGATGATGTGCAGCTGCTTGCACAGGCGCGTTCCCGTTCGCTTGCTGCCGCAGTTGAGGAAATGACAGCGGCTTTTGAAGAAACGGATGAAACCGCTGAGGAACGCTTGGCAAGATTGAAAAAAGAATTGGGGATTGAGGAAAAAGCTACAGAGGAAATTGCGGACGAGTTGGAAGATACCGCTGAAGAATTGGCCGAAGCTGCCGAAGAAAGTGCCGAGGAAGTTGACGCCCTGCAGGACGCTATGGATAGCTTGGATTATCTTCTGAACGCACATCAGATATCCGAAGAGGATTATTACAAGCAGCGGCTTGAAGCCTTGGAAAAGTATCGCGACGAGGAGAGTGAAGCATGGTGGAGGTATTACGATGATGTAATGGATTACTATGATAAGCTATCGGAAACGGAGAAAGAGGAATGGGAAAGCTACGCCGAAAACTTAGTCGATGAAATAGAAAAATCCGCCGACGAAGTACAGTCTGCGATAGAAAAATCCAAGTCCGACTACCTTAAATCCGGCACAGAGTTGGGGGAAACTATCACCGACACAGAGGGCAACGAAAGATTTATCTTAAACGACATGGATGCCGAATCGAAAGCCCTTGAAAAGTATCGTGCGGACATGGACAAACTAAAAGCCACGGGTGTTTCCGATGCGGTAATATCCTCGGTGTACGATTTTGACTATGACAGCGGCGACAGGCAGAAATACATTGACGAACTGCTGGGCATGACCGATGAAGACAGGGAGCAATATGACAAGGAATACCAAAACTATTTGGCTGAGGTGCAGAAAACGGCGGAATATGACAATCAGGGCAGTATTAGCGCACTGGAAGCGGCAAGCGATACGGCTCTTGAATCGTTGGATAAAGCCACTGAATACTACGAGGTAGGATATAGCATGGCGCAGGAGTATTACAAGGGCATGGCTGACGCTCTGAACGAGGTGGGGATTTACGATACTGCGGGCATTATGGGCAAATCGGACGTATACGCCCAAGGCGAGGCAGGCACAGCAGGCAGTGCGGCGGGCAATTATATCAGCACCGATACGGTAATATCCATTAGCGTTGCAGGCTCTGAGATTATCCGAGGGACGATTGATGATTATTTGCGGGGGAATTTGATTTCAGGCGGGAATAATACTTATGTGTGATGTGGCATATTAAGACTGAAATATGCCCCGAAAAGCCTTATTTTTAGGGCAATTTTCGTGGCATATTTCGTGGCATATTTGTGCGAAAAACGGTGTAAAAATCGGTCATTCGGTGTCATTTTTGCGAAATGTCATAACAACAGCAAACCCGCCCAAACACTGCATTTGCAATGCTTAAGCGGGTTTTGTCATGGTCGGAGTGACGGGACTTGAACCCACGGCCTCTACCACCCCAAGGTAGCGCGCTACCAATCTGCGCCACACCCCGATTTCCGATGACTATAACAATATATCACAAAAAAATAGGTTTGTCAAGTGCTTTTTCGCAATTTGTTGAAAAAAATTTGTATTTGTAAAAAAGTAACAACAAAAGCAATACCAATCGGGCTTGAAAAGGACTATAAGGAAGCACTGATATGACTGGCGGGCAAGCGAACTTGCCCACATGGAAATGGTTTCATCGATAGTTTATCAGCTGACAAGAAACCTGACTCCCGATGAAATAAAAGCGGCAGGTTTTGACGCGTATTTTGTTGACCATACTACGGGAGTATATCCCCAGTCGGCGGCAGGCGTTCCTTTCACGGCTGCATATTTCCAGTCGAAGGGCGATGTTATTACCGACCTTCATGAGGATATGGCGGCAGAGCAAAAGGCGCGTGTCACATATGATAATATTCTGAGACTGGCTGATGATCCCGATGTACGCGATCCGATAAAATTCTTGCGCCAGCGTGAAATAGTGCATTTTCAGCGCTTTGGTGAGGGCCTGCGTATTTCTACCGATAATCTCAACTCAAAGAATTTCTATGCATTTAACCCCGAATTTGATGTCCGTAACTGATATACGTTGAAAAAAGCTGTATCACAGTACTGAATAATACTGTGATACAGCTTGATTTTTACTTTGTGGGATCTATGTAATCCTTATATGCGGTGAGATACTGTACACCGGATATAACCGTCAGCAGTGTGCTGATCCAGATAAGCACCTGTTCGATTATCGTTACCCGGTTTGCATATCCTCCGCTGTCCTTGCCGAAAAGAACGGCGAAAAACAGCATAAGCACTATAGTTATCATGGTGAATGCGGTTTTCAGCTTTCCCCAAATTCCTGCGGCTACTACCACGCCCTCTCCTGCGGTTACAAGACGCAGACCCGATACCATAAATTCTCTTGCTATAATTATAATGACGGGGACGGCGGAGCATAACCCCATATCCGAAAAGCAAACCAAAGCCGATATAACCAGAACCTTATCTGCAAGGGGATCAAGAAATTTTCCGAAATTAGTTATCAGATTTCTGCTCCTGGCAATATGTCCGTCAAGGAAATCGGTAATCGATGCCGCTATAAAAATCACAAGCGCCCATACTGCACTAAGCGGCACTATGTCCGTTAGGAGAAAAAAGATAAAGAACGGCACGAGTATTACCCTTAAAAGAGTAAGCTTATTGGGCAGATTCATCTACAACATCTCCTATCAGATCATAGTCCATAATCTCCGTTATTTTAACCTTTACGAATATTCCCGGTACAAGCCGTCTTTTGGGACTGGTAAAGAAAACCTTACCGTCTATTTCGGGAGAGTCCATATAGCTTCTGCCGAAGTAGCACTCGCCGTAGCGGTCATATCCCTCACAGACAACCTCGATTGTTTTCCCGATAAAGCGCGCATTCTTGTTGTTTACTATCATCATCTGCTGTTCCATGATAATATCCGCACGGTGCTGCTTAACCTCATCGTCAAGCTGACCGTCCATAAGAGCAGCCTTTGTACCCTCCTCCGCCGAATAGGGGAAGCATCCCAGACGTTCAAACTCCATATCCCTGGCAAAATCAGCAAGCTCATTGAACTGCTCCTCGTTTTCACCGGGAAAGCCCGTTATAAAGGTGGTTCGCAGGACAATTTCGGGTATTTTCCGACGTATTTTGTGTACAAGCCTGCGCAGCATTGCCTCATCGCCGGGCCGATTCATCCTTTTAAGTATTTCACCGTTACAATGCTGAATCGGCATATCGATATATTTTACGACCTTATCTTGAGTAGCAATTGTATCGAGGATTTTATCGGTAATTCTTTCGGGATAGAGGTACAAAATTCTTATCCACTTCAGCTCCTCAATACGGCACAGCTCGCCTATAAGCACATGGAGCGTAGGCTCGCCGTAAAGATCCTCACCGTAGCGTGTGGTGTCCTGGGCTATAAGTATAAGCTCCCTTACGCCGTTTCGCACAAGCTCCTTTACCTCGCTGACAAGCTCATCCATTGGGACACTTCTGTATTTACCACGGATAGAGGGGATAGCGCAGTAGGAACAGCAGTTGCTGCATCCCTCGGCTATCTTAAGGTAGGAGGTGAAGGATAATGTAGTCTGAACACGTTTTCCCGTCAGTGAAAGCTTGTATTTATCCTCAAATGAGAGAACTCTTTCTCCTGAACATACCTTTTCTATAACATCGGTTATGGAGTCGTTGCTGCCAATTCCTATAACGGCATCCGCTTCGGGAATTTCCTTAATTACCTCATTCTTATAACGCTCCGCAAGACAGCCTGTTATTATAATATGCTTGATTCGGCCCTCCTTTTTCAGCTGGGCAAATTCAAGTATTGTTTCTATAGCCTCCTGCTTGGCGGATTCAATAAAGCCGCAGGTGTTTATAATCGCCACATCAGCAAGAGCAGCATCGCCGACTAAGGAGTAGCCCTTTTCCATTATTTTATAAAGCATTCTTTCGGCGTCAACCTGGTTTTTTGAACAGCCGAGAGAAACCAAACCAACTCTGATTTCCATATATACTCTCTTCCTCTTTTAATAATTGGATTTTGTAAATTGCATAGGTCATATTCTACAGTATAGCATATTTCCGCAGATATTTCAAGCAGAATAACCGGTTACTTTTTGGTATCGGTGGTGCTGCCAAATCCTCCTTGGCGCACACCGCTTGCATCGTCAGTGTATGTAATCCCGAAAGGGAGAAAAATCCCTTGTACAAAGGCATCTCCCGCTTTAAGTGAGATAACCTTTCCGTCATTGGATTCATTGGTAATTCTTATCATTATATGTCCCTCATTTTTTGCTCCGTAATAGTCACTGTCAATTATACCCACAGTGTTGTTAAGGCGCATACGGTATTTAAAGCCCAATCCACTCCTTGGACAGCAGACAAGCACCCAGCCCTCGTCAACCCTCGCTCTTATTCCCGTGGGAATAGTTACGGTTTGATTGGGGAGCAGCTGTTCCAAGTCAAAGGGTATGTAAAAATCATAGCCTGCCGAGCCTGCGGTTGCACGTTTCGGAAGTCTTATATTTTCGTAAATTTCATTAACCCTGTTTTCGGGTACCTGAATACCCACAGCCTTAATATCATCGGAAAAACGATTAAAGCTAACCTTTTCAAATTCAGCCATTTTTATAGCGGACATATCTTTCAAATCCTTTCCCTTTCAATGCGTTCAAGCATACGGTCAAAATCCTGCCTTGATGCAGTTCCCACGGAAAAAGCCGTTGCACTTCCTGCGGCTGTGCCCCATTTAAGAGCGGTATCGTAGCTGCCTGTGCGGATAAATCCCGCAAGAAATCCCGCAAGCATGGAATCTCCCGCTCCTACAGAGTTTACAACCTCCCCCGAGGGCGCGCCAATGGAGTGAACGTTTCCGTTTTCATCCGCAAGCACCGCACCACGCTCAGCCATGGAAATAATAACATTTTCAGCGCCCATTTCACGCATTTTAAGGGCGCATGCTTTTGCATCGTCAACGCTTTCTATGACTGTGCCAAGCATTTCTCCCGCCTCAATGTGATTGGGCTTAATAAGGAACGGTTTTAGGGGAATAAGCCGCATAAGCAGCTCGCCTGCGGCATCCGCCACAATTTTCACGCCGCTGCCTGCCATTCTCCTGCAGATGATTTCATAAATATCGGGATCAACGGATTTCGGCACAGAACCTGCAAGCACAAGAATATCGCCATCTGAAAGGGTGTCAAGCCTGTGGAAAAGCTCTTGGGCGGCGGAGGGAGGTATATCGGGACCCATTCCGTTTATTTCCGTTTCCTCATCGTTTTCCAAGGCATGGATTTTCATATTTATCCGTGTCATTCCGCTTTCAAGGTGAATAAAGTCTGTTTTTATCCCCATTGCACTTACTGCGTCAGCAAAGGCTTTTCCCGTAAAGCCTGCGGTGAAGCCCAGTGCGGTTGACGGAACATCGAGTGCTTTAAGAACGGAGGAAACGTTTATCCCTTTTCCGCCCCAGCAGATATTTTCCGATAAGGTGCGGTTGATTTTTCCGCCTGCAAGTGTGTCAAGCTTAACAACATAGTCCACAGCGGGATTAAAGGTAACAGTGTATATCATGCTTATTCTCCGTTTTTCAGTGTGATAATTTCGTCAAGCAGTGCGTTTGCCGCATCTGTCTTTGACATTTTTTCAAGCTCTTTTACTTTATTCGGAGTGATTATCGTCAAAACGTTTGTATCCGTTCCGAAGCCTGCGCCCTCTGTTTTAAGGGAATTGGCGGCGATTATATCCAAATTTTTTCGCTTTAGCTTTCCGCGGGAATTTTCAACAAGATTTTCCGTTTCCATGGAAAATCCGCATAAAATCTGTCCCTTATGCTTATGCTCACCCAAATATGCCAAAATGTCCCGTGTCCTCGCAAGCTGAATTGTCATATCGTTATCGCCCTTTTTCAGCTTATGGTCGGCAGCCTGCACAGGACGGTAATCAGCCACCGCGGCAGCCTTGATGATAATATCCGCATCTTCTGCGCAGGAAACAACAGCACTGAACATATCTGCGGCGGAAACGGCGGTTATTGTCTTTACAAATGGCGGGTCGTCTACCTCGGTATGACCCTTTACAAGAGTAACCTGCGCGCCTCTCAGCATAGCCGCATATGCGACAGCCACACCCATTTTACCCGTGGAATGGTTTGTGATAAATCTCACAGGGTCGATGGATTCCTGAGTCGCCCCCGCAGTCACAAGAACCCTTAACCCTGAAAGATCCTTTGGCTCCGACAACTCTCTTTCAACCCATTGAAACAGGGTTTGCTCCGAGGGCATACGCCCGTCCCCCATATCTCCGTTGGCAAGCATACCCCTTTCGGGAGGAATGACCGAAAAACCGTATTTCTCCAGCTTGGCAAGATTATCCTGCACAATCGGATTATGGTACATATTGTGGTTCATGGCGGGGGCAATGATTTTTTTGCATTTGCACGCCATAACGGTTGTGGTAAGCATATCATCAGCAATACCGCAGGCAAGCTTTCCCACCACATCGGCGGAGGCAGGCGCGATAATAACCGCATCAGCCAATTTTGCCAGTGCAACGTGTTCCACATTAAATTGAAAATTCCTGTCAAAGGTATCCACCACGCATTTGTTTCCCGTAAGAGATTCAAAGGTAAGGGGCGTTATAAAGTTCACGGCATTCGGCGTCATAATAACATGGACGTTACATCCCGCTTTTTTGAGCAGTCTTGCAAGATAAGCGGACTTGTAGGCGGCAATTCCCGCGCTTACGCCCAAAAGTACATTTTCACCATTTATCATAAATATATCACCATTTAGTTATCGGTCAATCCGTCATCGGAGGGTGCGGAGCTTCTGTATATTAGCCTGTGAGGCAGGAGTATGGTTTCATTGTTTTCCTTTCCCGTGGTCATCTTTTCAAGGAGTTTTTTAACTACTAAGCTGCCCATTTCGTAGCAGGGCTGCGCAACCGTTGTTAGCTCCGGTATGTACATACTGCTTAGGGAAATGTTGTCAAATCCGCATATCTGCAAATCCTTGCCTATTTCGATGCCTCTTTCGGCGGCACGTTTAGTCATGCCGATAGCCAAGAGATCGGAAATGCAGAAAACAGCTCGAGGAGGATTTTTCATATCCCAAAAATAATCCAGTGCGGCAAAACCGTCCGTATACTCATAGGAGCAGTGATATATCAGCTTTTCGTCATAGCTTAGTCCATTGTCGGAAAGGGCGCGCATATAGCCCTTTTCACGGTCAACACTGGAAATTACCCTGTTTGATGTGGTAACCATTCCGATACGGTCAAATCCCTTTTTTGCAAAGAATGAAACTGCATCATAGGCGCCCTTTTCATTGTCGCAGGTTACGGTAAGTACATTTGCCTGTTCAACTCTCTCACAGCAAAGGGCAATGCTGTACCGAGAATTTAACTCATTAAGGGTTTCGGCATCAAGCTGTGTACCCATAAGTACAGCGGCGTCAACAGTGCGGTTAAAGAGCATATTAAGCAGGCGCATTTCCGTATTAAGGTAGCTGTAGCTGGTGCTTATAAGCACATCGTATTCGGGACTTGCGGCATCCTGTATTCCCTTAATTATCTGACTGTAGACATTCTGATCGGTGGATGGGACTATAACAAGTATATTTTTTGTTTCGCATTTTCGGAGATTTCTGCCGAGAAAATTGGGGCTGTAGTCCAAATCCTTAATTACCTTTTCCACATTTTCGGCGGTAGTCGGCAATACTGCACTGCTGTTGTTAAGCACCCTTGAAACTGTCGCCACGGAAACTCCCGCTGCCTTGGCAACATCTTTTATAGTAACATTCATTGGATATCATCCTAAACCTATATAATTTTCTCTTCATCGGTGAGAGGTCTTTGCTTTTCCAAAATTCGCTTCTCCTTGCGTTCGGCGCGCTTGGTGCGGTTGTCATATGACATAATATTTGCAAAAATCGCGCAGGCAATGAAAATTGTAGCTATAATAGCAGGATAAATCCTGCCGGTAAGCACCTCAATATCCTGCTTTGCAACCTGTGCGTCGGGTATAGAGTTAAGCTGCGCAATGGGTATTGCATACAAAATTGTCCCGACAGCGCACAATACGGCGGCTATAATGCTGATCGGAGTTCTTTTTGAAAAAGCTAAAATAACGGCGATAAGCAAGAGTGCCGATGATACAATAAGGCAGATACCGCCGGATTCATATCCGTTTGACATAAGTCCCATGCCGCCTATCACGTTTAAAAACAGGCAGCAGACCGCCACAGCCAAGCAGCCGCAAACAAGAGATATTTTACGAAATATTTCCATATTATCCTCCTACGGGAACAAAAATTTGTGTATACAAACAACTATACTATATATTCTAACATATTTGAAAGCGTTAATCAACACAATTTAAGCCTAAATTGTAAAATTTTTGTCCCATTCGGAAAATCGACGGGATTTTCGGTGGGTACAGGTGATAATTAAATAGAAAACAGCGGGTATATTTCTGTAAATATACATAAATTTTTGCATATTATGATCGAATTTATGTAAGCAGCAGTATTTTCGGTGCTTTTGCTTCGGCAAAACGGAAAGGTCTGCGGTTATCGCCAATATAAAACTTTAATAAAAAAGCCCTGTTGTGCAGATATTAAATGTCGGAGGATGAAAATCATCTTCCACAGACACATCATGGCGGTCAAATCAAAGGAAGGTAAAATGAGGACAGCTTGCAAAGTAGTAAAAGCCCTGATGTTCGGCACATTGCTTACGGTAATGGGAATTATTGCATATTACAGTCTGAAGCTGCCAGACAGCTATTCGGTGACGAGAAACAGCACACTTGTCCTCAGCGACAATATAAGTGTTACCTCCCGCACAATTAAATCAGACGTTTACAGCGATGCAAGGCAAGCAGCGATATTCGGCACGGAAACTCACAGTGAGCAGCTTATGCTTTGGGGAATATTTCCTATAAAAAGGGTGGAAGTGACCGAAACAGACGCACATCTTGTTATTCCCTGCGGTACACCATTCGGAATTAAAATGACTACCGAGGGTGTGATCGTTATAGAGCTGAGCGGTTTTGACAACGGAACGGAAATAGTTTCCCCCGCAAAGGATGCGGGTATAACCGAGGGCGATTTTATCATCAGCATATCGGGACAAGAGGTTCATTCAAACAGAGAGGTTTCAGATATTATTTCCGCCAGCGGCGGCGATATTCTTGCTGTGGAAATAGTAAGGGACAGCGAGAGTCAAGTAGTTTATGTTCAGCCTCAAAAATCGGCAGCCGATGATGCATATCACGCCGGAATGTGGGTGCGTGACAGCTCCGCGGGAATAGGAACGGTAACCTTTTACGATCCGTCAACAAAGACCTTTGCGGGACTGGGACATCCTGTCTGTGACAATGATACGGGAGAAATTCTCACCATGTCGGAGGGCAGTACGGCGGCGGTTTATATAACAGGAATTAAAAAGAGTATAGGGGGAAATCCCGGAGAGCTGTCCGGTGCATTTATATCGGAAAAGGACACGGGAATTCTAAAGGTGAACTGTGAGGCAGGCGTATACGGAACTATGGATGAACAGCCTATAGCAAACGAGCCCATAGAGGTGGCAATGCGTCAGGAGATTGTAACGGGAAAAAGCGGAAATATACGCAACGATTAATGGAACACAGCCCGAAAAGTACGAGATAGAGATAGAAAGCATTGATTTAAGCGACAGAGAGGACTGCCGCAATATGGTGATAAAGGTGACTGATGAACGCCTGCTGAAAAAAGCGGGCGGGATAGTACAAGGTATGAGCGGAAGCCCGATTATACAGAACGGGAAGCTTGTGGGCACGGTTACCCACGTTTTAGTAAGCGATCCGGAAAAGGGATATGCCATTTTTGCGGATACCATGCTGGAATATGCAGAGGATGCAGCGGCATAGACACAGAGAAAAGCAATAAAGCCACCGACAAAAGGCTCAACTTGGTCGGTGGCTTTTATCCTTGGCTTTATTAAAATACATTTAAAATTGTTTAAAAGCTATTGACAATTAGCACAAAAAAGGTTATACTAACTATTATAGGTAGTATACATACTATATGTAGTATACATAGTATAGGTATAGGTTAGAGTGCTGTTTTGTAGTTTTGACATGTTTTGTGACTCTGTTGTACGGATTGACTTGCAGGGTCATTTGTTTTTGAAAGGGTGTTATCAATGCATACCATTACAGTAAATGCCTCGGGAAAATATGACGTGATTATCGGAAACGGTCTGCTTTCAAAGGCGGGGGAGCTTGTGAAGAACGCTGTTTCCACAGAAAGGTTTGCGGTTATAACCGATGACAATGTTTCACCGCTGTATTTTGACGTTGTATCAAATTCGCTTAAGGAACAGGGCTTTGAGGTTTTCCATTTTGTTTTCCCTCACGGTGAAAGCTCCAAATCTCATGAAACCCTTATTAAAATATACGGCTTCCTTGCGGAAAATCACCTTACCAGAACGGACTGTATAATTGCTCTGGGAGGCGGCGTTACCGGTGATATGGCAGGATATGCCGCCGCTACGTATCTAAGGGGAATGGATTACGTACAAATCCCCACATCACTGCTGGCGCAGGTTGATTCCTCTGTGGGAGGAAAAACCGCTATTGATATTCCCGAGGGCAAGAACCTTGTGGGTGCCTTTAAGCAGCCTCGCTTGGTTATATGCGATATAGATGCCCTTTCAACGCTTCCGAGGGACTTCCTTATAGACGGAATGGGCGAGGTTGTCAAGTACGGAATGATAAAGTCTGCGGAACTTTTTGAAATTCTCATGAATCACACTATTGATGATATAAACGAGGTCATGGAGGATGTTATCTGCCGCTGCGTTACCATAAAGCGCGATGTTGTGGAGGCTGACGAGTTCGATGTGGGCGAAAGAATGCTGCTGAATTTCGGACATACTCTCGGTCACTCCATTGAGCAGTATTATAATTATGTCGGAATAAGCCACGGACGGGCGGTTGCCGTGGGCATGGAAATGATAACCGCTCTTGCGGCGAAGAGGGGACTGTGTGACCCGTCGCTATCCCAAAGGCTTTCCGACTGCCTTGAAAGATATTCCCTGAAAATAACCATTGAACCTAAGCCAAATGAGCTGGGCAATGCCTGCTTTAACGATAAAAAGCGTGCAGGCTCAAGTATAAGGGTAATTATTTGCTCCGATGTTGGCTGCTCCTCGCCTGTAAAAATGTCTATAGATGAGTTTACGGAATTTATTTCGCAGGAATGATTGAGGAGAAAATTTATGAATATAAAAATAACACCGTCAAGGCTTAAGGGCACTGTAAATGCGCCCTCATCCAAAAGCTATTCCCACCGTATGTTAATTGCGGCGGCACTTGCTGACGGAGTTTCCCATATAAGCAATATTACTGCGTCAAATGATATAAAGGCCACCTGCTCGGCAATGGAATCACTGGGTGCAGAAATATCATCATGCGGAAGTGATTACACCGTTAAGGGAATAGGTACGCCCGCCTTAAATGCCGATATTGACTGCGGCGAAAGCGGTTCAACACTCAGATTCCTTATTCCCATTGCGGCGGCACTGGGTACAAGGGCGGTTTTTAACGGTCATGCCAATCTTCCTAACAGACCCGTCACCGCCTATATAAGGGAGCTTGGCAAAAAGGGTATACGCTTTGACAGAGAGCTTGGACTCCCCCCTACGATTGAGGGAAAATTAGAGGCAGGGGAGTATCTGATGGAGGGCGATGTTTCCTCCCAGTATATAACAGGACTTATGTTTGCGCTTCCCCTTTGCAGTGAGGACAGTATAATTAAGCTTACCTCGCCGCTCCAGTCCAAGCCCTATGCGGATATGACTGTGGCTGTACTGTCACAGTTTGGCGTAAGGATTGTTGAATCCTCAATGGACGGTCTGCCCATTTACCTTGTTAAGGGCAATCAGCGTTATAAGCCCTGTGACGGTTCGGTTGAGGGCGATTATTCTCAGGCAGCTTTCTTTTTCACGGCTAACGCACTGGGATCGTATATTAAGATAAATAATCTTAACCCCGACACTGTTCAGGGAGACAGGGCGATAGTTGATATAGTAAACGGCTGCACTAACGAAATGAAACCATTTTCCGTTGATGTGTCCGATATTCCCGATCTTGTACCCATACTTGCCGTTCTCGGTAGCTTTACCAAGGGAAAATCACGGCTTTACAATGCCGCAAGACTTAAAATCAAGGAATGTGACCGACTGGCGGTTACGGCTGAAACTCTTAACGCACTGGGCGGAAGAGTAACGGTTGGGGACGACTACCTTGAAACGGAGCCGATTGACAGCTTTAAGGGCGGAACGGTGGATTCCCACAAGGATCACAGAATAGTTATGGCGGCGGCAATTGCGGCAACTCGTTCCGATAATCCCGTAACTATAACGAATGCGCAGGATGTGGGAAAGAGTTATCCTAAGTTTTTCGAGGATTATGCCTCCCTTGGAGGAATTTTTACCGAAGTATAAATTACTGCAATTAGAAAGGAGATGTTGTATAGATGTCCTCATTTTGGAATCATAATATCAGCATTTCAATTTTTGGTGAATCCCATGGTCCCGGAATAGGTGTCGTTATAGACAACCTTCCGGCAGGCGAGTACATTGATGCCGAGCAGCTCACGGAGTTTATGGCAAGACGCGCGCCGAGAAACGATGCTACGTCAACTCACCGCAAGGAGAGCGATATTCCGAGCATAATGTCGGGTGTGCTTAACAATCGTACCACAGGTACTCCGCTTATGGCGCTTATCAGAAATAACGACCAGCATTCCGCTGATTACGGAAATGTTTCCCGACTTGCGCGTCCCGGTCATGCGGACTACACAGGCGCGCTTAGGTATAAGGGTTTTAACGATGTGCGTGGTGGAGGGCATTTTTCGGGCAGACTTACCGCACCCATTGTTTTTGCGGGAGCTGTCTGCGGTCAGATTCTTGAACATAGAGGAATATATACCGGCGCACATATCGCCGCAATACACAACATCAAGGACAAGCTTTTCGATCCCTGTAACATCGACCGAGAAACCATTATTGCCGTAAGGCATAAGAAAATCCCCGTGCTTTCGGACAAGAAGGGCGAGGCAATGTACAACGATATTGCCAAGGCGAGAGAATCCCTTGACAGTGTGGGCGGAATTGTGGAATGTGCGGTAATAAACGTTCCCGCAGGCGTAGGTTCGCCGATGTTTGAGGGAATAGAGAACACCGTTTCACAGCTTGTATTCGGTATTCCCGCGGTCAAGGGCATTGAATTCGGTTCGGGCTTCAGAGCGCCTGCAATGCTTGGAAGTCAGCATAATGACGAGTTCTATGTTGACGAGCAGGGTCACGTTAAAACCAAGACCAATAACAGCGGTGGAATTCTCGGAGGAATTTCCAACGGTATGCCTATTATATTCCGTGTAGCCTTTAAGCCTACGCCATCTATTGCACGTCCACAGGCAACCGTTGATTATCATGATCTCAAAAATGAAACAATCGAGATAAAGGGCAGACATGACCCTTGCGTTGTATTGAGGGCTGTTCCCGTTGTGGAGGCTGCCGCAAATATAGCAATTCTCTCTCATATGCTTGATTATCCCAACTTTTAAGGAGTGCTTCAATGAACGAGGATGTTTCACAGATAGGCGAGCTTAATTCGGTGCATGGTGTAAAGGTACTGATTTGCTACCTGCTAGAAAAGCTTGACAGAACCGTTACGGATGAACAGCTGCGTCTGGCAGCAGAGGACAGCGGAGTGATAAACTACTTCTATCTATCCGATGCACTCAGCGGACTTGCGGAAAGCGGCGCTGTGGTATCGGAGGATTTTGTGGACGAAAATGGAGTGTGCGGTACAAGAATTGCCCTTACCGATAAGGGTAGACTGGGTTCGGACTATTTCAATATGACCATACCTGTCGTTTACCGCAGAAAACTGCTTAAATCCGCCTTTCGCTATTTTATTGCGCTTGATGCTCAAAACGCATTCTCCTGTGAAATTGAGGAGATATCCAACGGCTGTTTGGTTCATTTCTCTGTCAAGGGCGATGACTGTGACTTGATGGATTTGACATTCTATGCGCCGGATAAGGATCAGGCTGATTTAATTTGCGGCAATATCAAGAAAAATCCTCAGGGCGCATACGAGAATATCCTTGGCTTTTTACTGGAAAACAAAGAAAAAGAAATTGACATTGAAAAATATCTGTAAGGAGGATTTTTGTTGTGAACATAGATAAAACTCTTTTGGAAAAGCTTTACGGTTCGGATGCCGTTCAGGCACAGACGGAGAGATATGCGGCTGTGGCTGATTCTTTTAAGGAAATATACGGTAGCTGCGGTGACATTACTTTTTTTTCCGCTTCGGGAAGAACGGAGGTAGGAGGTAACCATACCGATCACAACAGGGGCAGGGTTTTGGCTGCTGCCGTTGGACTTGATGTTATTGCTGCTGTCGTTCCTACAGATGATAATATCATTTCCGTGAAATCCGAGGGATTTGATCCCGACAGTGTAGATTTAAGTGACCTTTCCGTGCAGGAGAGCGAAAGGAATACATCTGCTGCGCTTATAAGGGGAGTAGCTGCGGGAATTTTAAATGAAGGCGGCTCTGTGGGCGGATTTAAGGCATATACCACATCTAACGTGCTTAAGGGAAGCGGACTTTCCTCATCCGCCGCATTCGAGGTGCTGATCGGAACTATCCTTTCACATCTTTACAATGAGGGCAATATAAGTGCTGTTAAGATAGCGCAGATAGCTCAATATGCGGAAAATGTGTATTTTGGCAAGCCGTCGGGACTTATGGATCAAATGGCATCGTCCGTGGGAGGATTCATTACCATAGATTTCGCCGATACGGATAATCCGATTATCGAGGCTATACCCTATGATTTTTCCGCATCGGGATATAATCTTTGTATCGTTGATACCAAGGGAAATCATGCAGATCTTACCCCCGAATACGCAGCTATTCCCGTAGAGATGAAGTCGGTTGCGGCGTATTTTGGCAAGAGTGAGCTTAGGGATATTTCCAAGCAGGATGTAATAGATAATATTATTCCCCTTAGGGAGAAATGCGGCGACAGGGCGGTTGCAAGGGCGTTCCATTTCTTTGATGACAACGAACGTGTGGGGCTTGAAGCCAATGCGCTTAAGGAAAGCAATATAGACCGTTTTCTGTCTTTGGTCAGCGAAAGCGGCAACAGCTCCTTTAAATATCTGCAAAATATATTTGCCGCAGGTCATTCCGATGAACAGGGACTTGTAATAGGACTTTATATGTCCGAAATGCTTCTTGGCGGGAGAGGCGCTACAAGAGTACACGGCGGCGGATTTGCAGGAACAATACAGGCGTTTGTGCCTACAGAGCTTACCGACAGCTACTCGGCGGAAATGGAAAAGGTTTTCGGAGAGGGCAGCTGCTATAAGCTGTACATTCGTCCCTTGGGCGGTGTAAAGGTAGGTTGATATATGAATATGCGTTATATTATATTTATAAAGGGCGGTGAATAATGGTGTCGGCAAAGGGATCAGTATCAATTATTTCAGAGAATGACCTTGTTACACCACAAAACAGTATCTACATATTATTGACAAAATTCGATACCATTATTTCAAAGATCATAGCATTGTTTACAAATGATAAATACACCCATGCTGCCATAGCCTTTGATGCCGATTTGCATGATGTATACAGCTTTTCCAGGAAATATGTCAACTTCCCATTACCCGCAGGACTTCGTACCGAACCTCTTAATAAGGGAATATATAAAATTAACGAGCAAATGCCCTGCGCACTTTTCAGAATACAGGTTGACAGCGATTCCTATAACCGCGCAAGACACGAGGTTAAGAAAATGATGCGTCACCGCAAGCGGTTTGAGTATAATATCATAGGATTGTTTCTATGCAAGCTAGGAATTGCCTATAAACGGCGCAGACATTACTTCTGTTCGGAATTTGTGGCGACAATTCTTACCGACAGCAACGCTCTGTGTCTGCCAAAGGTTCCTTCACTTATGCGTCCCAATGATTACACTCAAATGCCGGAGCTGGAGTGTGTATACATAGGGGAATTGAGGTGCTTGCGGAAATACCTTGAGGGCTGCCATGCTTTGTAAAAATAAATTAAATGGGACGATGTATAGCATTGTCCCATTTTTGTTTTTGACCGAAAAAAAGGGCTTTACCGAGCACTGTACTCGGTAAAGCCCTGTGTAAAATCAATCAAAAGGATTTTCTGTTTTATAAAGCATACCCTTGGGCTGATTAAAAGCAATATCGGAAACGCCAAGATATCTGAATACCTCAAAAAGCGCCTTTCCGTTATGTCCGAAAGCGACAGCACAGTGGTGAGGATAACGCTTTTCTATCAGCACATGACGGTAAAATCTGCCCATTTCCTTTATAGCAAAAATACCAATTCCCCCAAAAGAGCGTGTTGCAACGGGAAGTACTTCGCCCTCGGCAACATAGGCTTTCAGCTGGGCATCCGCAGTTGACTGCAAGCGGAAAATGGTAACATCGCCGGGTACAATATTGCCCTCCAGTGTTCCGCGTGAAATATCCGGTTCTTTATCGGGTTCAAGGCTTCTGTGCATGATAAGCTGATAGCGCATTTCACAGGCTGTAAGCTTTTTCGATGTGGTGTTTCCGCAATGGAATCCCATAAACGTATCCTTGAGGGTGTAATCGAATTTGCCCTTTATATCATTTTCGTAAATATCTGACGGAACGCTGTTGTTTATATCAAGGAGGGTAACCGCATCGTCGGAAACACATTGACCTATGTATTCGCTTATTGCACCCCAAATATCGACCTCACAGCTTACGGGAATACCTCTTCCGGTAAGGCGGCTGTTTACATAACAAGGCACAAAGCCAAACTGTGTTTGAAATGAGGGCCAGCATTTATTGGCAAATATAACAAAATCCTTGCTTCCCTTATGTGACTCCGCCCAATCCAGCAATGTCAGCTCATACTGCGCCAGCCTCGGAAGTATTCCGCTCATTTTATTGCCTTGACCCAGTTCCTCAGTCATATCAGCCACAACAGCCGATATTCTCTCGTCACCTGTGTGTTCGTTGAATGCAGCGTAAAGGTCAAGCTCGGAGTTTTCCTCAATTTCAGCACCAAGGTCATATATTCTTGCTATAGGCGCGTTGCAGGCGAGAAAATCCTGGGGACGAGGGCCAAAGGAAATAACCTTAAGCTGTGAAAGCGCAAATATTGTCCTTGCAATGAGTATAAATTCGGAAATCATATCCGCTACTTCATCCGCAGTGCCCACGGGATAGGAGGGGATATATGCCTTGACATTTCTCAATCCCAAATTATAGCTTGCATTAAGCATACCGCAGTAAGCATCGCCGCGTCCGTCTACAAGGTTATCACCTGTTTCTTCAGCTGCCGCAACAAACATTACAGGCAGGGCAAATTTTTTAGCCAAAAGGGTTTCGGCGGTTTCGGGACCAAAGTTGCCAAGGTAAACCACAAGAGCATTTACACCCGCAGCCTTAACCTCCTCAACAGCCTTCATCATATCCTTTTCGCTTTCCACGGTTGTGGGACATTCGTAAATGTCTATGCCCTTTTCCGCGCAGGCTTGACAGACCAGCTTTCTTCTTCCCGCAGAAAGTGACATGGGGAAGCAGTCGCGGCTTACAGCCACAATTCCCAGCTTTACACTCGGCATATTTTTCATGTTCATTTTAAAACATCCTTTCGTTATTATTCTGCATCGGGAATATGATAGACGGCAACACCGTTTTCATCAACCCAATTCATTTCCTCAAAGTATTCCTCCATGGTAATACCTCTGTCCGTCAGCAGCTTTGCGTAATAAACACCAACAAAGCGATAATGCCAAGGCTCATAGATTATTCCGGTAACATCCTCTTTTCCCTCGGGGTAACGGAGAATAAAGCCGTAATCCGCAGCATGCTCTTGAAGCCATGCGTATGCCTCGGTATTTTTAAAGCTGTCATCGTCCATGTCAACACATTCATCGGACATAATATCAGCCGCAAGCCCCGCGTTATGCTCGCTGTAGCCGGGAAGCTGCACCTCCTTGAGGGTATCCGCATATGCTTCCTCATAGGTCATACCCTGGTTGGTCATGCGATCCTCAACTGAGTTGTCAAAATTTCGCTGCTGATAATCTATTGTACGATAGGCACTGACTATAATAAGGTTAATGCCATCATTGGAGGCGTCGGAAATCATCTGTTTGAGATATTCGGATACTCGTGAATCCATGTAATAATCCCGCCAGCTGCTGTATACAAAAGCTGTTTCTATGCTGTCGCAGTATTCCTCGGAAATGGGGTTCATGGAATTAACCAAAAACATTGCCCATGTATTGTCGGCATCAGAGGGGTCGGGGACAGGTTCAGCCGATACAGCTTCTGTGTCCATGACCTCGGCTGTGCCGTCCGAATCGGCTTCGGCTTCTTCATTTTGTGCGGTATCTGTTCCGTCAGAGCTGTTTTCGCCGCCGTCAGCCGCAGTGGAGTCAGTTCCGCCAATTGTTACCATCTGTGTTTCGCTTGCATCGTCTGTTGATATTGATGTATCCCTGTTCGTAAGCTTAGACATAGCAAACACCGCCGTAAATAAAACTATAGTTGATACAAGAAAAACTCTTGTTCCGTTGGTTTTCAATGCTTTTTACTTCCTTTCCCAAAATTCGCTTTTTACATGTCTGCGGTTGACAAATGCAGCTCTTTATGATAAAATATAATCAGTGGTTTATAGTATTCACCGTAAATAAAAATGTCACTAACTCGGGAGGTTCGGCTATGAAATGTCCATTTTGCGGCTTTGAAGATACAAAGGTAATAGATTCGCGCACATCCGAGGGAAAAAAACGCAGGCGCAGAAGGTGTACAAGCTGCGGCAGACGCTTTACAACCTATGAATGTGTTGAAATGCCGACGCTTTTGGTAAACAAAAAGGACAACACCTTTGAACCCTTTGACAGGAATAAGCTGATTCAGGGACTGTCTTTCTCCGTCAAGAAGCGCCCTGTTCCATCCTCGGAGATAATTAAGATTGCCGATGATATCGAAAGCTACTGTGCAAACAATATGATTTCCCAAATTTCAACGGCACAGATAAGCGATATGGTTCTCGACAGACTAAAACAGCTTGACGAGGTAGCCTATGTCCGTTTTGCATCGGTAAACAAGGATTTTGGCAATGTTGAGTGCTTCCTCGATATTATTTCCCAGTTGAAAAAGGGAGAATAATATTTTATATTCCGAACCCTTTGGCAGCTTCCAGAAGTGTGCTGCGGCGGTTCGGAATTTTTTCTTCCATGACCATTTCAAGCAGCCTGTTAAGCACATCACCCACAGCCTTTCCTTTAAATCCCATGGCTATTAAATCCCCACCGTCAATATCAAGCTGCATCAAGGTGCAGCATTCGTTATTTTTCATAATGTCAAGGGCAATGCTTTCCATTGCATCGATTTGCTCAATGCGGTGAGAGCTGCCGCTTTTTTTTGCCAAATTATCGCCTCTCATAACGTTGCAAAGGCGTGACAGAGTGTCAAATCCAAGTTCGGAAATTATTTTTCTTACAAGACATCTTTCCGATACGGGGGTAAGGTCATGACATCCGATAAGCTTTACAACCTGTGCAACAGTGGCGTTGTCAAGCCTAAGCCTTTTCATAATGCTTTCAGCCGTATGCGCGCTTTTTTCTTGGTGACCCGGAAAATGACCGTTCCCGTTTTCATCGGTAATATAACAGGAGGGCTTTTCTATGTCATGGAAAAGCAATGCCAGTCTTACCACAGGGTCATTGGTGGAAAGCTCAACGGCATATGCGGTATGTTCCCACACATCGTAAACGTGATATTTGCTGTGCTGGTTAAAGCCAATGCAGGGAGCAGCTTCGGGAATTATAAAGGAAAATACATCAGCGTATTCCAGCATTACCCTTGCGGGAGATGCTCCGCAAATCAGCTTGGTAAGCTCATTGCGTATTCTTTCCGCAGAAATATCGGCAAGCAGCCCCTTGTTTTCGTGAACGGCTGCGGCTGTCTGCGGATCAACGGAAAAGTCCAGAACAGCGGAAAACCTCAATGCGCGGAGTATTCGCAAAGCATCCTCGTTAAAGCGCTTTTGCGGGTCACCCACACAGCGTATACATTTTTCCCACAAATCCCGCTGACCGCCGAATTTGTCAACAAGACCCGTTTTCGGGGAATATGCCATAGCATTTATTGTAAAGTCACGCCGCGACAAATCATCATCCAAGCTTGTGGTAAAGGTAACGGCTTCCGGTTTCCTGTGGTCAAGGTATTCTCCGTCAATGCGGTAGGTGGTTATTTCCACATTGCTGCCGTCCGAAACAACTGTGACAGTACCGTGCTTTAAGCCTGTTTCTATCACCCTAAAGCCGTCAAAGCAGCTTATAACCTGCTCCGGTGAAGCATTGGTGGTAACGTCATAATCTGAGGGAGCTATCCCTAAAATCGAATCCCTTACACATCCGCCCACAATAAAGGCATCAAAGCCCTTTGCCTCAAGCCGTTCCAGCACTATGCTTATATTTCGAGGAATTATTATTTCCAAACAATTCACTTCTTCCGTGATTGAATTATACCATATCTTATTAAAAATTGCAATAGCTTATAAATGAACAAAACTACTCTTTATTCGTGATATTAAGCCTATCCGCCTTATCAAAATATTTTTTTACTTCACCTGCAGCCACTCCGCTGAGTGCTACCAGCGCGATAAGGTTTGGCAGAGCCATAAGACCGTTGAAAATATCCGCAATGGTCCATACGGCGGAAATAGTCATGTAGGGTCCTATGAAAACAGCGGCAATATACAGGAAACGAAAGACGGAAAGTACAGCTTTTTTCCCGTTTGTCAGGTATTCAAGGCATTTTTCGCTGTAATAATTCCAGCCGAGAATTGTGGTGAAAGCAAAGAATACAAGGCAAATCATCAGAATAAAGGATGAAACGCTTTCCGGAAAGGGAAGACCTTGACGGAATGCGAAATTTGTCACATTAACGCCGTCAAGCCCCTGATCATAGGCGTTTGTTACCACAATTGACAGTCCGGTCATAGTGCATATGATAAGTGTGTCTATAACCGTTCCAAGCATAGAAATAAGTCCCTGTCTTACCGGTTCGTCAGTATTGGCGGTAGCGGCAGCAATAGGCGCGCTTCCCAGTCCCGCTTCATTGGAGAAAATACCCCTTGCTATTCCCTTTTGCATAGCGGCAGTCATTGCTCCCAGTGCGCCGCCCGCAGCCGCTCTGAGACCGAAAGCACTTTCAAAGATTGTAACGAAAGCGGAGAGTATTTCCCTAAAATTGCAAATTAAAATAAGAAGCGTAGTGACGACATAGAGTACAGCCATAAACGGAACGATTTTTTCGGCAATTTTGGATATTCTCGAAATACCTCCTATTATTGCAAGCGCCGCGCATACGGTAAGTATAACTCCCGCAATTACCACGGCTATGGAGTAATCGTTTCCCAACAGGGTGACTGTATAGGCACTGTTCGGGTCAAAGAAGTCCTTGACAGCACCTGTAATGCCGTTTACCTGGGTAAATGTGCCTATTCCCAGTAATCCCACCAGCGTACCGAATACCGCAAATATTTTTGCAAGCCACTTCCATTTTGAGCCCATTCCCTTTTCTATGTAGAAAAAAGGACCTCCCACAATATGCCCGTCCTCGGCAATATGCCTGTATTTAACTGCAAGCATACATTCGGTAAACTTTGTGGCTGTGCCGAAAAGTGCCGCAATCCACATCCAAAGCAGCGCACCCGGGCCGCCTGCAACGATAGCTGTTGCAACGCCTACAATATTTCCCGTGCCGATTGTGGCGGAAAGAGCGGTACATAGCGCAGCAAAGTCTGACAGCTCCCCGTGAGTACCGCTGTCATCGTTTTTAAACATTAGCTTAAAGCCCAGTCCCAGCCGCCGTATCTGCAGTCCTCTAAGGCGTATAGTTAAGAGAATACCTACGACAAGTATAAATACAATAAGCGGTATGCCCCAAACAAAATCATCTATTTTTGTCAAAACATCTGTAAAGGTATTCAAGAAAGATCCTCCTCGCAAAATAATAAAAGACACAACCATTTTACCACATAAAACGAAAAATTTCAAGAGATTTTTACATAATATCGCACAGCTTCGATAATTTCCTAAAGCTGTGCGATATTGGTAATTATTGTAGATTAATTTCACGGATTTTCTTACGCACGGGCAATATTTGGGGAGGCGAAACTGACAGCTCTCTTATACCCATACGCAGAAATCTTTCCGTGAGTGACGTATCCGCTCCCAATTCGCCTCATATTCCAACCCATATGCCGTGCTTTTCGGCATTTTTGCAGGTAAGCTCGATAAGCCGCATAACAGCCTCGTGGTGGGGATCGAAAAAATCGTCCAGCTTTGGATTTTGTCTGTCAATGGCAAGAGTGTACTGCGAAAGGTCATTTGTTCCTATACTGAAAAAATCAACCTCCTTTGCAAGCACATCGCTTATAAGCGCTGCCGCAGGGGTTTCAATCATGATACCAAGCTCTACCTTGTCGCCCATCGGTATTTCGGCGCTTTTCAGCTCCTCGCAAACCTCGGCGGCAATTTCCCTGACCCTGCGAACCTCGTCAAGGGAGATTATCATAGGGAACATTATACCTAAATTTCCGTAGGAAGAGGCTCTGTAAAGCGCCCTTAGCTGTGTGCGGAATATGTCCGTCTGTGTAAGGCATATCCTTATGGCACGATAGCCCATAGCGGGATTTTCCTCCTTATCGATACCCAGATAGTCTAACTGCTTATCGGCACCGATATCCATTGTACGGATAATTACCTTTTTTCCGCCCATGCTTTCCAGAACGCTTTTATAGCATCTGAACTGGGTTTCCTCATCGGGAAAATCACTGCTTTCCATATAGAGCAGCTCACTGCGGAACAGACCTATACCCGCCGCATCGTTAAGCATAACCGCGCCCACATCCGAAATACCGCCTATATTGGCATACAGCTGTATAGGCGTGCCGTCAAGGGTAATATCGTCCTTACCCTTTAGCTCTGCCAGCAGCGCTCTCTTTGCGTCTCCATCGGCAATTTTCTGCTTAATAAGGGCAATGGTTTTTTCATCGGGATTGATATATACCGTTCCGTCATATCCGTCCACAGCTGCATACGCACCGTCATATTCAGGCTTTAATATATCTTTTCCCAGGGAGATAACAGCGGGAATATTCATACTCCTTGCCAGTATTGCTGTATGGGAATTAGCCGACCCGCCTGCGGTGATAAATGCCAGCACCTTGTCCTTATTTAAGGTTACTGTTTCGCCAGGGGTAAGGTCGTCGGCGGCGATAATTGCCTTTCCGCTGTTTTCCGAAACAGCACCGTCGTCACTGCTGCAGTCGCCGATGAGATTTTTCAGTATCCTGTCGGAGATATCCCTTACATCGGCGGCTCTTGCGCGCATATATTCGTCCTCCATAGCGGAAAACATCTGTGAAAAGTTGTCCGAGGTGACTGCAACGGCATATTCCGCATTTACACCCTGTGAGCGGATAATGTTCTCAATGCTTTCGTTGTAATCATCGTCCATTACCATCATGGAGTGAATTTCAAAAATCTGCGCGTTTGTTTCTCCGACCTCCGAAAGAGCCTTTTTGTAAAGCTCTTCAAGCTGTTTGACGGCATTATCCCTTGCCTTTATATAGCGTTTATATTCCAAATCGGTATTATCTACATGGGAACGCTTTACCTGCATTTCACCTCGGTCAAATACAGCTATTTTGCCCAATGCCGCAGCAGCATAGACCGATTTGCCTTTAATAACTACCATATACCGCGTTCGCTCCTTACAGATTTTCTTTCAGAAAGGCTTCAAGCATGCTTGCCGCATCCTTTTCGTCAGTGCCCTCAATGGATACGTTGATAACCGACCCCTTTTTTTGCGCCCAGACCCATCAGGGCAAAAAGCTTTTTAGCGGAGGCGGATTTATCCCCAAGGGTAACGGTTATTTCCGAGGAAAAGGCGGAGGCTTTCTTTACGAAAATTCCTGCGGGACGGGCGTGAATACCGTTTTCATCGGTTATGGTGTAGCTAAAATTCTGCATATTATGTTCTCCTTTTCGTTGAAAGAATATTTAATCCGATATTTTATATTATTTTCCGTTCAGCCTGTTTTTATACAAAAAGAAAATCACCCTATGACAAAAGCCATAGGGTGACATATAGCAGAGTATGTTATTCTTTAGCAAAGCCCTTTCTCACAAGGGGAATGAATATTCCGCCCGCGGCATTTCCCAGCGTCATAACCAAAAGGTAGAGGAGAGCCTTGAGCGACCACATACCTCCCACGGTAAAGTAGAACATATTAACCACACAGTGTTCGTAGCCGCTGAGGATAGAGACCATTACAGGCAGGAAAACGGCAAAAACCTTTGCAACGGGGTTTTCTATATTTTTGTAGCCGTCCGCCGCAATAAACATCAGCATACCGCAGAAAAATGCAAGAATCGCTATACTTAGCTGGCTGTCGTCCAGCTTTACCTTGCATAAGCTCTCGGCGGTTTCCGATATACTCGGTGAAATCCGTGTATAAAGTATCAGACCGCCCATGCAGAATGTACCGATAAAATTTCCAATCCAGATTATAATTAAATCAAGTATGTAGAAGGGCTTATTGTCTACGGCATATCCAACCTTTCCGGTAAAAAGCGCAAAGCCGAAGGTAAGTATTACAAACAGTCCCGTGCCAAACAGAAATGCGCCTACTGTTTTATTTTCGCAGGAAAGATATACGACACCGCCAATGCCTATGGCAAAGCCCGTTAGAATTGCCTTTAAAAGCAGGTCAAAAAATTTTCTTTTGTTCATAGCAGTAAAACCAACTCCCAATAATTTTTACTTCATTACATTATACCACAAAAATTGCGGCTGTAGTAATGTAAATTCGGTAATATCACATGAAAAATACTATATGGAAACAGCGGTTTTGCCATAATAATAATTTCACTGCTTTTGTATAACACTGTATTGCTTTTTTGGCGCAGCTATGCTATACTGTAGCTATAAACAGTAAAAATTGCATTTGGAGCGGTGAGAGTATGGGTAAGAAGATAGTGGCGGTTGTTCCCTTGTGGGACGATGAGAAGGAGAGCATTTGGATGCTTCCGGGTTATATGAACGGTATCAGAGAGTGCGGTGCAATTCCTATTATACTGCCCCTTACAAGCGATACGGATGATGTACTGTCTGCTTTTGAACGATGTGACGGCCTGCTTATGACCGGCGGTCATGATGTTTCGCCGACATTGTATAATGAAGTACCGCGTTACGAATGCGGTGTATGCTGTACCGAGAGGGATATAATGGAGTCAGCGCTCTATAGGAATGCGCTTGATAACAATAAGCCTGTTTTGGGAATATGCCGAGGTATTCAGCTTATTAATGTATTGCAGGGAGGAACTCTGTATCAGGATTTGCCAACGGAATATTCAAGTAATATTGAGCATCACATGAACCCGCCATATACCGATATTGCCCATAATGTCACTGTGGTAAAAGCATCACCCTTATATAATCTCTTGCAGACAGAGCATCTGGGCGTCAACAGCTATCATCATCAGGCTATAAAGAAGCTGGGGGATAGCTTAGAAATAATGGCAAAATCCGAGGACGGCTTGGTTGAGGCTGTAAGGCATACGGAGAAAAGCTTTGTATGGGCTTTTCAGTGGCATCCCGAATTTGATTTTCATATCAATCGGAACAGTCGGGAAATTTTCAATGCATTTATTAAGGCAATACAGGTATGAATTAAGATGCCCCTTGCGATTTCTTAATTTTTAACCTGAATAATCATATTTTAATCTGATTTTAATTTAGAAAAGCGCTGATTTTAATATAAGTGGGTTATTATTATGCTGTAAGGTAAATACAGGGTGTGTTTACCGCGATTAAAAGGAGGATAAATATATGACTGAATTTGATATGATAACCGAGCTTGTGAATAAAGCAGGTGCAACCTATGAGGAAGCCCATAAAGCCTATGACGCCTGCGGCGGTGATATGGTAGAAGCTACAATAATGCTTGAAAAGGGTAAGCACACCGATTGCGGGCAGTATGACGAAAAAATCAAGGCAACCGCAAAAAAAAGCGGGCAGCGGCGCAAAGAATGTCTTTAAAAAAATGCTTGACGGTGATCTTACCGCCAGCTACAGCGGCAATGAAAAGGTAAAGGTAAATCTTCTTGCGGCTGCGATTTTTGGTGTCGGACTTCATCAGGTTGCTATTCCTGCGGCGCTTATTGCCTTAGCCTGCGGAGTGCGCTTTAATGTCAATGCGGGAAGCTTTAACAAGGATTTCGGATTTTATCCCACCGATTCAAACGCTTCAAAGACAGTTAACCTTAATAAGGATGAGCCGAAGGAGGAAAGCAATTCCGACGATAACGGCTTTTTCGGGAAGTAATTGCTTATTATTCTTGACATCACCGCTGTGCAGTGTGAAGCAGTTTAGCGTAAACACTGTGCGGCGGTCGTGTTGTTCAAAGCCCTTGCAATCAGATCAAATCTGTGTTATAATGTTACGGATGAAGTCGCTGAATGACGCTGTTTATTCTGAAGGATGGTGAGCGTGTGGAGAGGCATGAAATGGCTGAAAAGCTTGTGGAAAAATGCGGAATTACCTATGAGGAAGCGGCATGGGTGCTTGAACAGGTTAATTATGATCTGCTTGACGCCATGATTTACCTTGAAAGGCAGGGGAAGCTGAACGGTAACCAAAACAGATACTCTACGGCAGGGGGATTTAATTTTTTTCACGATAAAAAGACCGCGGCGGATGCGGAAACTCCGGGGGAGTTCTTTCGCATATTGCTGCAAAAATTAGAGGAGATATTGAAAAGCTCTGTTTCATATCATCTCATTGTGCTTAAGGATGGGACAGAAATATTATCCATACCACTGATAGCTGTGGCAATTATACTGATAGTGGCATCTGTTCCCGCACTTATGGCTGTTATTATATCATTTGTCTGCGGTGTAAGCTATACAATTGAGAAAAGATAGGGGGATTATACTTTGCCTAAAATACTGATTATAGAGGACGAACAGTCTATGGCAAGATTCATACAGCTTGAACTGGAGCATGAGCAATATGAAACTGTAATTTCGGGAGATGAAAGAAACGGTTTGGAGCTTGCGGAAAACGGTGAATTTGACCTTATTCTCTTAGATATAATGCTGCCGGGGCTGAACGGTGTTGAGGTTCTGAGACGGTTAAGACTGTCATCGGATGTGCCCGTTATTATGCTTACCGCAAGAGATTCTGTTATGGACAAGGTGTCGGGACTTGATATGGGTGCAAATGACTACATAACAAAGCCCTTTGCCATTGAGGAGCTTCTTGCAAGGATAAGAGCTGTTCTCCGTCAAAGCAGCGCTGCGAAAACATCCGTTATCGGAGGAGATAAGGATATACTTACATTTAAGGATCTGACTATGGACTGCGCCCGCCATACCGTTACCTGCGGAGGAAAGCCCGTAGAGCTTACAATGAAGGAATTTACGCTCTTGCAGACGCTGATTGAAAATGCATCTATCGTTCTGACAAGGGAGCAGCTTTTGGAAAAGGTATGGGGATATGATTATTTCGGTGAAGCCAACGTTGTGGACGTATACATAAGATATCTGCGCAGCAAGCTTGAAACCGTGTCGGACACTAAATTCATAACGACAGTCAGGGGAATGGGCTATACCGTTAAGTGACAGAAATTAACGTAAATAACTCCGAAAGGAGATTGCTTTTATATGTCAAAGATGAATAAAGCGGCGGACAGCCGTTCCATTGCAGGCAGAATAGCAAGTCATTGGCAGTTTGAAAAGCTGTGGATTTACTTATCTTGGGACTTGTTTTTTGGGGTAATGCTCTTATTTCTCCTCTGTGGGGTAACGGAGATGCACCTTGTGGGAGAAATTAACCTGCATACAGAACGAAGTGTCACCTTTGATACAGCGGAAGGCTTTTCGGCAAGCCTTGATTGGCTTACCGATTTCCTTTTATCGGCAAGGTATAATTTCGGCGAATATTCGGTAGACATAGGGGAATATGTGTTCATCGGCACAGTGATATTTGCGCTTGTAATTGCTCTTCAGCTGATTATGTGGGCTGTCAGTTGGTTTTCGGAATATTTCAAGGCAAAAAGTATGCTTCAACCGCTGAACAAAATAGCGTTTACAGCCACAGAGCTTACGGAAAAGGCGCACAGAAACAGCTATAGCTTTGACGATATCGAATCGGCAATTGACAGGCTCGATCCCATGACCGATGTGCATATTTCCACGGGGAACAGGGATTTGAAACGGCTTGAGGACGCTATAAACGATATGCTTGACCGTATGCGTGCGGCTTACAACAGTCAGGCGCGTTTTGTATCCGATGCGGCACATGAGCTGAGAACACCTATTGCCGTAATAAAGGGTTATGCGGATATGCTTGACAGATGGGGAAAAACCGATGAAAAGGTTCTTGAAGAGGGTATAGAAGCCATAAGGAAAGAATCGGAGTGCATGAATAACCTTGTGGAGCAGCTGCTGTTCCTTGCAAGAGGGGATAATGGCAGACAACAGCTTACTATAGTGGATTTTTCCCTGTCGGATATGATGCGGGAGGTATTATCCGAGGCGGAGATGATTGATTCGGATCATGAATATATTGCTGATATTCGGGATGAAGTATCGGTTAGCGGAGATGTGGCTATGCTTAAACAAACAGCTCGAATATTGTGTGACAATGCCAAAAAGTATACTCCCAAGGGCAATTCCATAACGCTCCGCGTAAAATACAATGCCTTGGGGCAGCCCGCCTTTGAGGTGCAGGATATGGGAATTGGGATAGATGAAAAGGATATACCGAAAATATTTGACCGCTTCTACCGTTCAGACAGCTCAAGGACAAGGGGAACGGGCGGTACGGGGCTTGGTCTTTCCATAGCCAAGTGGATAGTAGACCGACACGGCGGCCACTTCGAGGTAATTTCCTACAAGGACATAGGTACAAGAATGACTGTTGTGCTGCCAGGCAATAATTTTTGTAACACTACAAAATAAATATATTTGTTGACAAAGCGCAAAGAATGTGGTATAATTGTGGAAAGCTGTTGAGAGGGATAATTTTTTGCCGTTTACCGAATAGTGTATGCTTCCTCTTTGCAGCGTTTTTATTGATAAAGGGATGATAAAAGGTGATAGTCTGCAAGAAATGTGGGGCACAGTGTCCCGACGGTAATATATTTTGCGAGGTTTGCGGTGCAGAGCTTGAGGTAGGCGTTCTCCCTGAAAATGTTGACGAAAAGGGAAGAATGAAAAATCCATCCGACAAAAATAAAAAGAAGAAAAAGCTTTTTTCAAAGCGTTCCGCAGCGGCTGATTCGGAAGCTGCCGAAACAAAGCAGAAAAGGGAACGCTCTCCCGAAAGAAAAGCTGAATTTAAGAAAAAGCTTCGTGTAGGTGCGATCTGCATAGCTGTTGTAGCTGTGATACTTATAATTGTTTGGCTTGTTTCCCTCAGCGAGGCGAACAAGGGTCTTAAAGCCGCTCAAAATATTCCCTTGGGAAGAAACGTGGAATATGCTGCTTCCGATACAGGCCTTACATTTATGGAAAAGAGCGGTAACGGCATTGTTGACAGTATGGCTGATTTTGATTACGTGTGTGTTTCCGAGGGGACTGTCAAGGTTAGCGGCTCGGACCAGCCCGAGTGGGCGGTTATGCTTTATGTCGGCGATGACGGACTGATAACCGAGGTGGATTATTACGATTTTTCACAGCTGAAATACAACTGGAAAGGCAGAAAGATGGCTGAAATGCTCACTCAAGACAGCGTTGCCTACGGTATGCCCATAAACAGCATTACCAAGCAATTCGGATTTAAGCCCTATTATATTAGCAGAAATGTGAATAATGATTCGGTTTACTGCTACAGATACTACTATTACGATGAGGAAACCTACTGCGACAGGGCGTTTAACTACCTTGTTGAATTTTCCGATGTGGATAATACCGTAAAAAATGTGTATTATGAGGAAATTGACTATGCGGGAGTGATACTTTCCGCCCGTGCCGATACGGAGGACGAGGCCGTTGCCGAATACGATTATAACGAGGATGAAATTTCCGCCGATGAGGATGGCGAGGAGATAGTTGACGAAAATACGGATTAAGCTTATTGCACTGTTAATTATAATGTCGGCAGCCGTTATTTCTCTGTGCGGTTGTTCGGAGGATGCCTATGTTTCCGTTAGGATTGACGGCTATGACGTTGCTGTCCGTCAGGTTGAGGTTGAAACCGATTCATTCCTTGACGATACGTCCGACACCTCCCATGAGGACACGGAGGTGTTGATCTTTTCACCGCTTTTGCAGGAGGAGGATATTCCGTCCGCTGCGGTGGGTGATATACTGGAAATAACCATAGGCGGCGATTTTGACAGCGCTTATCTGTACGACCACCTTTTGAATGATAACGGTGTAAGCATATATAGTGACAGTGAGGCTGCTTTACAGCTTGGCGATGTAAATAAAATTACCCTTTCACATCACAGCGCCGAGCTTTCCTCCCTCTTGCCGAGTACAGCCTATTCGGAGCATATAAGGGGATTTAGACTGGTAATATATCGCGGCGGTGTTCCCGAGGAATATGCCTTTGTCGTGTATTTGTCGGAAAATGGCTGATACGGAGGTGCAATATGGAACTATCTCAGCTGCGGTACTTTTATGCCGCTGCCAAGTGTGAGCATATTACTCATGCGGCGGAAAGTCTGCATATTGCACAGCCTGCTCTTACTCAATCTATACACAGACTGGAATCGGAGCTTGGGGTGAACTTATTTATCCGCAGGGGCCGCAGTATCGCTTTGTCGGAATGTGGGGAATATTTATATAAGCAGCTTGGCGAGCTGCTGCCCGTATTAGACAGACTTCCCGAGGAGCTTAAGCAGGTTGCCAATCTTCAGAACCGTACAATACGGCTGAATATTCTTGCCGCATCAATGCTTGTTACGGATTTTATTATCGGCTACAAAAGGGAAAATCCCGATGTGAATTTCAATCTGCGTCAAGACGAGAATGATAAGAATTGTGATTGCTCCATTTCCACCGTGCGCCATAAAACCGACGGTATTGCCGCAAAGGGTGTTACACAGCTTTCCTTTATTGAAGAAATAAGACTTGCCGTTCCCTATAATTCGGTTTATGCCTATAAGGAATCCATTGACCTTTGGTCTGTGAGGAACGAGGGATTTATAATATTGTCCGCCGCAAAGCCGTTTCATAATATATGTGAATCCCTCTGCTGCTCCGTTGGATTTTCACCGAACGTTATACTTGAAAGCGATTCTCCGTCTATTGTCCGTGACCTTATCGGTGCGGGAATGGGAATAGGCTTTTGGCCTGCCTATTCATGGGGCGCTATCAATACCGATTATGTACGGCTGATACCTATTTTCGATCCTGTGTGCCGCAGGGAAATTACATTCACCTGTCACACACCCGAAAACGAGCTTGCTTATGACTTTTATTGCTATATGACGGAAAAAATGAAGAATATGTTGTAAATTGCAGGGGAACTGTGTATATATAAACATAGTTGAGATTATAACCCTTTGAACCTGTCGGTTAATACCGTAGTAGGGAGCAATGCGAACGGAACAGTAATTTTCCTGTATGAATGTTACTCCGAACGTATGTTACCCGCATACATTCGGAGTTTATTATTTATTAAGAGGTGTTTTTATGAGAGAGTACGCTACACAGATGGAGGCAGCCAAAAAGGGGATTATTACCCCGGAAATGAGAACAGTTGCCGAAAAGGAATATTCTGCCCCCGAGGCTATCATGGAAAAGGTTGCAAGGGGAGTTGTTGCAATTCCTGCCAACAAAATGCATAAATCCTTGTCAGCCGAGGGAATCGGTGAGGGATTGCGCACCAAGATAAATGTAAATCTCGGTATTTCGGGGGACTGCAAGGATTATACAATGGAAATGGAAAAGGTAAAGCTTGCCCTCAAGTACGGCGCAGAAGCGATAATGGATCTGAGCAACTACGGTAAAACCAACACCTTCCGCAGACAGCTTATTGATATGAGTACCGCAATGATAGGCACTGTCCCCATGTATGATGCAATTGGCTATCTTGATAAGGATCTCTTGGAAATAACGGCGGAGGATTTTCTTAAGGTGGTAAAGGCTCATGCCGAAGAGGGCGTTGACTTTATGACCATTCATGCGGGAATAAATAAGAGGGCAATTGAAGTCTTCAGACGCGAGGGCAGGAAAATGAATATTGTTTCCCGCGGAGGCTCGCTGCTTTTTGCGTGGATGTCAATGACGGGTAATGAGAATCCTTTTTATGAGTATTACGATGATGTTTTGGAAATTCTACGTGAATATGATGTTACAATAAGTTTGGGTGATGCATTACGTCCGGGTTGTATTTCCGATGCCACAGATGCCGGTCAGATAAGCGAATTGATTGAGCTTGGCAATCTTACAAAGAGGGCGTGGGAGCATGACGTTCAGGTAATGGTAGAGGGACCCGGACATATGGCAATGAATGAAATTGCCGCAAATATGACACTGCAAAAGAGAATTTGTCACAATGCGCCTTTTTATGTGTTAGGTCCTCTTGTATCGGATATTTTTCCCGGCTACGACCATATTACATCGGCTATAGGCGGTGCAATTGCCGCCGCAAACGGTGCGGATTTCCTTTGCTACGTTACGCCCGCCGAGCATTTAAGACTTCCCGATATTGACGATGTTAAGGAGGGAATTGCGGCAAGCAAAATCGCCGCACACGCTGCAGATATTGCCAAGGGTGTCCCTCATGCAAAGGATTTGGACGATGAAATGGCAAAGGCACGCCACAAGCTGGACTGGGAGGGAATGTTCAAGGTTGCATACGATCCCGATAAAGCCCGTGAATATTACGAAAGCGTTCCTCCCGCAGAGCGTCATACCTGCTCTATGTGCGGAAAAATGTGCGCCGTTCGTACAACAAATATGATTTTAGAGGGCAAGAACGTCGAATTTTGCAGTGAAAGGTAGTAATTGCCATGATGAATATAGCTGCTTGCAGGCTGTACGGTATCACAAACCCGTCCTATACCGCCATTCCCCTTGAAGAACAGGTAAAGGCTGCGGTAATCGGCGGCTGCGGTATTATACAGCTTAGGGATAAAAATTCCGATGAGGATATGCTTGCGGAAAAGGCGGCCGCACTTTTGCGGGTAACGCGTCCCTTGGGTGCGCTGCTTATTGTGAACGACAGCGTATATGCCGCAGAAAAATCAGGTGCGGACGGTGTTCATTTGGGGCAGTCGGACGGTTCTCCCGAAAAGGCAAGGTCAATTCTCGGCAGTGGGAAAATAATCGGTGTCACCGCAAAGACAGTGGAGCAGTCGGTAAGGGCGGAAAGTATGGGTGCGGATTATCTTGGCTGCGGCGCAATTTTTCCGTCACCGACAAAGCCCGGTGCAATTGGTGTCAGCAGGGAATTGCTCACGGAAATTGTTCACTCGGTCAATATTCCCGTATATGCCATAGGCGGGATAAGCAGTGAAAATGTACTTACCCTTGACGGAACGGGGATAAGCGGAATTGCTGTTGTATCGGGAGTTTTCTCGGCAAGCAGCAGTGAGGATATTACCATGAATGCCCGAAGGCTTTCCGAACAAGTAAAAAGAATATGTATCTGACGGAGGCTTATATGGAAACAAACCTGTCCCATATAAAAAAAATACTGTCCATAGCCGGATCGGACAGCAGCGGCGGCGCAGGAATACAAGCGGATATAAAGACTATTTCCGCCCATTGCCACTATGCCATGACCGCAATAACCGCAATAACCGCGCAAAACACCTTAGGCGTGAGCAGCACTCTTGCCATACCACAGAAAATGCTTGCCGACCAGATTGACAGCGTTTTTACAGATGTTCCCCCCGATGCGGTTAAAATCGGTATGCTCATGAACAGCGAAAATGCTGCTGCTGTGGCTGACAGACTTACTTATTACAACGCAAAAAGCATAGTCTGCGACACTGTTATGGTGTCTACAAGCGGCAGTGCCCTTATCAGTGAGGACGGAATAAAGGTATATGTGGATAAGCTGTTTCCCATTGCCGATATAATTACCCCGAACAAAGCCGAAACGGAACGGCTCAGCGGGGTAAGAATAAACGGTGAGAATGACATATACACTGCGGGAAAAATTTTATGCGGAATGACAAGCGGTGCAGTGCTTATAAAGGGCGGTCACCTTGACTGCAGCGATTATCTGTTCATTGACGGAAAATGCCATATTATAGAGGGCATACGGGTAAATACAGTTAATAGCCACGGTACGGGATGTACCTTATCATCGGCAATAGCCTGTCGCCTTGCAGAGGGTAAGGACATCTGTACCGCCGTTCGTCTTGCAAAGGAATATGTTACGGCGGCGCTTTCTGTGGGGTTCGATATAGGTCATGGATCGGGACCTCTGTGGCACGGCGTACCGACAGAAAGGGTGTAATTATGTATAAAGCTGTTGTATTTGACGTTGGCGGAACATTGATGGAATACAGGGGTATGCCCAATGTTTGGCTGGATTTTTACCCCGATGCTCTCGATACCGTAAACCGTAAGCTTTCTCTTGATTTAACAGAGGAGGAAGCAGAAAAATCCCTGCAAATCCTGCGTTCCTATAATCCAACCGTGAATTATAGGGAAAGGGAATATTCCCCTCGACATATTTTTGGCGAGGTAACCGCCTCTTGGACGGGTAGGTTTGACTTGGACGAGGCTATAAAAGAATTTTTCCTTGCCTTTGGACTTAAAGCATATACCTATCCCGAAAGTGAGAGGGTTCTCGGCTTGCTAAGGTCAATGGGTTATAAAATCTGTACATTGACCGATGTTGCGACAGCGATGCCCGATGAAATGCACATTGGCTATTTCAGCAATCTTATGCCTTACTTTGATATGTATGTTTCCTCACAGTCCTGCGGATACAGAAAGCCCAATCCCAAGGGACTGACAGATATTGCCGAAAAATTTTCACTTGACAGGCGGGAAATGATTTTTGCGGGGGACGAGAAAAAGGACATAGAAACCGCAAAACACTTTGGCTGTACCTCGGTGCTGATAAACCGAAAAAATACGTCACAGGATTTTGGTCAGGATTATACCATAGCGGATTTGGAAGAGCTTTTGGGTATATTGTCATAGGCTATCAGCGTTTATTTCTCCGGCAGCAGCTCCCTCATTTGGCAAACGCCCTTTTTCTGGGATGAAATAATATCCCTCAATATGGGAATAAGCTCACGGCAAATTCCGAAACGCAGGGCATTTTCCGACATGGCAATTGCCCCTAAATGGTGCGGTATCATTTCCCGCATAAAGCTTATATCTATGCTGTTGTCACTGCAGGCGTTATGCATACATCTGAACATATTGTTCAGTATTTTCCTGTTTTCATCGTAGTACATACGCTGTGCCTGAGGGGGATTAAAGCCTCGGCTGCATAGGGGGATAATACTCTCCATGCTTTCAATGCTTTCCCTCTGCTCGGATATTATGTCAAGGGCAATGTTTTGTAATGGGATATTAGTTGTGTATTCCAGAAGCGATTCCGACATCTTTATTGCCCCTCGGTGATGAGGAATCATCTGTTTTATGAAATCAATGGAAATATTTCCGCTGAACCTTACAGAAGTCATTTGTGACTGCATTTCCGATAGAATATCACAGTAGCAATCAAGATATTTTTGCGTATTTTTACTAAGCTGCATATATAAAACCTCCTTATGCAGGTCGTATAGGTTATTTTATCATATGCCAAAGGGGAGAAAACGTTATTGTTACTGCTTTGTATGGGAAAATGTATATTTTACGGAACACTGCATAAGGCTACGGACAAAGATTTCTCGAATATTATTCCGATTATAGCGACACTAAGGAATCGCTGATTAAATCGTTTCTCAACCCTCTCAGTAAGGGCTTTTCGAGGGTTGGAAACGATTGCTGACGCATTAATCAGCATTTCCTTAAAATAATAATAATACCAATAATCCGAGAACGCTGCAATGTCCTCGGATTATCTGTATATATTATCGTTTTGCGGCTTTAGCCCTCAACTGCCTTGAAAGCGGCATCCAGTGCGGCAATAAGGTCGTTTGCGTCCTCAATACCTATGGATAAGCGTATGGTATTAGGCTTTATTCCCTGATCCAGCAGCTCCTCATCGGTAAGCTGTGAGTGCGTTGTACTTGCAGGGTGAATTACAAGGGATTTTACATCGGCAACGTTTGCCAGCAGTGAGAATATAGCAAGGTTGTCAATAAACCTTTTAGCCGTTTCCGCATTGCCCTTAATCTCAAAGGTAAAGATAGAGCCTGCGCCCTTGGGAAAATATTTCTTATAAAGCTCGTGGCTTGGCTCCGTGGGAAGTGATGGGTGATGAACGGCCTCTACCTGCGGGTGATTGTTAAGGTAGCTGACGATTTTCAGTGCATTTTCAACGTGTCTGTTTACACGAAGTGAAAGTGTTTCAAGCCCTTGCAGGAACAGAAATGCATGGAAAGGGGAGAGCGTTGAGCCTGTATCACGTAGAAGAATTGCACGGATATATGTAACAAATGCAGCCGCACCCACAGCGTCCGCAAAAGCTATCCCGTGATAGCTGGGATTTGGCTCGGAAATCCATGGGTATCTTCCCGATGATTTCCAATCAAAATTTCCGCTGTCCACAATTACGCCGCCAATAGCCGTACCGTGACCGCCTATAAACTTTGTAGCGGAATGTACTACAATATCAGCGCCGTGTTCAATCGGTCTGATAAGGTATGGTGTGGCAAAGGTAGAATCTATAACCAAGGGAATACCGTGCCTGTGAGCGATTTCGGCAACAGCTTCAATATCTATTATATTGGAATTTGGGTTTCCCAGTGTTTCTATGAAAATCGCCTTGGTATTTTCACGGATAGCCGCCTCAAAGGAGCCATCCTCCTCCGGGTCAACAAAGGTTGTGGTGATACCCGAAGAAAGGGGGAGAGTGTGTGCAAGGAGGTTATAGGTTCCTCCGTAAATCGTTTTAGAGGCTACTATATGTTCGCCACTGCGGGCAAGGGCAGTAAGGGTGTAATTAATTGCAGCCGCTCCCGATGAAGTGGCAAGCGCCGCCACACCGCCCTCAAGAGAAGCAATTCTCTGTTCAAAAATGTCCTGTGTGGGGTTTGTAAGTCTGCCATAAATATTTCCCGCATCCTTTAAGGCGAATCTGTCAGCGGCGTGCTGTGAATCGTGAAATACAAATGATGTGGTGGCATAGATGGGTACTGCTCTTGCATCGGTGGTGGGGTCAGCCTGCTCCTGTCCGATATGGAGCTGTCTTGTTTCAAAGCTCCAGTTTTTTGAATTTCTAATATCAGCCATAAAAATATTCCTCCCGAAAAAATCTTATCTGTCGTTTCCGACCGTTGTTTTGTTCTGATATTATTATAACTCGTATTTTTCCGTTTGTCAAATATCCTATTATTATACTAGGTTATAGATTTAAACTATAACTCGCAGAGATTATTCAGCCGATTCCGCCCCCCCCTATGATGTTTTTTTCATATGTATCTGATTTAAACAAATAAACCTTAGTTAGTGTAAAATAAAAGTAGGCAGCGCCAAAAACTTGCCCTCGGGGTCAAAACGTGCTAAAATGAAAGTGAAAAAACAAGAAAGCAGGTGACCTTAAGATGATTATATCACAAAAAATAGAAATTGGCTGTTTCATTTGTCCGTCCTTTTTACCGTTTTTCATCTCTGCTTTTAGCTATTTTGACGATTTTTCAAGAACCTGCCTACTTTTACTTGACACATACAATTTTCACAATTTAACTTGACAAATTGTTAAAGCTGTGGTAGAATAAATATAATAATGTTTTTCTCTAATTTCAAGGAGTGTATAGTGTAATGATGAATATGAATTTTATGAGAAAGCTGCCTATTCCCCAGGAAATTAAGGCGCAGTTTCCTCTTTCCGATGAGGTTGTCACTCTCAAAGCAAAGAGAGATGCCGAGATTGCAGATGTATTTACCGGTAAGTCCGATAAGTTCCTGCTTATCATAGGCCCCTGCTCCGCAGACAGAGAGGACAGCGTTCTCGATTATGTAAATCGCCTTGCAAAGGTTCAGGATAAGGTAAAGGATAAGATTATCATTATCCCGAGAATATATACAAACAAGCCTCGTACCACAGGTCAGGGATATAAGGGTATGGTTCATCAGCCCGATCCGACCAAGAGCGAGGATATGCTTGAGGGACTTATTTCCATCAGAAAGCTTCATACAAAGGCTGTTGCCGAAACGGGTCTTACCTGTGCCGATGAAATGCTTTACCCCGAAAACCACAGATATCTTTCCGATATACTTTCCTATGTGGCTGTGGGCGCACGTTCCGTTGAGGATCAGCAGCACAGACTTATTGCCAGCGGGCTGCAAATTCCCGTAGGTATGAAAAACCCTACAAGCGGCGATTATACGGTAATGCTTAACTCAATTTTGGCGGCACAGAGCAGTCATACATTCCTCTACAGAGGCTGGGAGTGCAGAAGCACCGGTAATCCTCTTGCCCACGCTATTTTGAGAGGATATACAAACAAGTCGGGAAAATCTCTCCCAAATTATCACTATGAGGATTTGGTAAGACTTGTTGAAATGTATTCCGCTAAAAATTTGGAAAATATGGCTGTCATTGTAGACGCTAACCACAACAACTCCAATAAGCAGTATCTGGAGCAGATTCGTATCTGCAACGAGGTTCTTCACAGCTGCCGCCATAATGCCGATATTAAGAAGATAGTTAAGGGCTTTATGATAGAAAGCTATATAGTTGACGGCTGTCAAAAGGTTGAAGAAGGAACCTACGGAAAATCTATTACCGATCCTTGTCTTGGCTGGGAAAAATCAGAGGCGCTTATTTACAGCATTGCAGATCAGCTGTAAGATAGGTTCTCCGAATGAAAGGAAAGATGGTATATGTCGGAAAATATCAAGAGCAATGGGATATACTCCTACACTTATGAATATGACAAGAAAATCCCCAATGTACAGTGTGAAAACGCCGATGAAGAGCCGTCCTTTTGGTCAAAGCTGTCTGTAATTCTCCTTACGATTATCCCTGTGGTAAATATTGTGTTCTTTATCACTTTAATATGTGGTATGCCTGTCAGAAAGGCGCTTAAGGGTCTTTTGACAACACATATTGCCGTATTGATGTTTAAGGCTGCTACATGGATAGCTTCAAGAGAGGCTGTGGCAGTTATAGTGAAGTTTGTAACTGACCTGTTCACGGGAGTTTAATGCTATGGCAATTATACTTGCATCCGCATCTCCCAGACGGCAGGAGCTTTTTAGGTTTGTTTCGGAGAGTTTCGAGGTAATTCCCGCAAATGTTGACGAAACCATTCCCGATTCGGTATCGGCGGAGGACACTGCACAGTATCTGGCTGAAAAGAAAGCTTTTTCGCTGAAAAGGAATGTCGGTGACATTGTAGTAGGCTGTGATACGGTAGTTGTTTTGGGCAATGCTGTCCTTGGAAAGCCTGTGGACAGCGCAGATGCCACCGCAATGCTTCATATGCTTTCGGGAAAGGTGCATAAGGTTATAACAGGCGTGTGCATTGTTTCCGACAAGGGAAAGAATGCTTTTGCCCAAGTGACCAAGGTTGAGTTTTATCCACTGACAGACGAGGAAATAGATTCATATGTGGCTACCGGTGATCCTATGGATAAAGCGGGCGCATACGGAATACAGTCTGAGGGATGCGTACTTGTCAAGGGCATAAAGGGCGATTTTTTCAATGTTGTGGGACTTCCCGTCGCACGGCTTAAAAGGGCTTTGACGGATATATAATTCACGACTGCCCTCGGTCGCTCGTTGAATGACTGGGTGATGACCCTTAATGAACAGCACTTTCACTCCGATTCATTCAATGATTCGGAGTGAAGTTTTACAGTACCGAATTTGATACGAATATCGGTACAGAGGCTAAAGGAAGTGTTTTTTTGAACTATAATCGTGATAAAATAAGAAATTTTTGCATTATTGCCCATATAGATCACGGAAAGTCAACCCTTGCCGACCGTATCTTGGAGCTTACATCAACCGTTGCCAAGCGGGATATGGAGGATCAGCTCCTAGATAATATGGATATTGAGCGTGAACGCGGTATTACCATCAAGGCAAGGGCGGTTAGGCTTATATACAAGGCTGATGACGGTGAGGAATATATCTTCAACCTTATTGATACTCCCGGTCATGTGGATTTTAACTATGAGGTATCGCGTTCCCTCGCTGCCTGTGAGGGTGCTGTGCTTGTCGTTGACGCATCTCAAGGGATAGAAGCGCAGACTCTTGCCAACACTTACCTTGCTCTTGAGCATGACCTTGAAATTGTTCCCGTAATAAATAAGATTGATTTGCCCTCCGCCGACCCCGAAAGAGTTTGCGAGGAAGTGGAGAATGTTATCGGTATACCTGCCGAGGACGCGCCGAGAATATCCGCGAAGCTGGGTACAAATGTAAAGACTGTACTTGAAAAGGTGGTTGCTGAAGTTCCCCATCCAAAGGGTGACAGCTCCAAACCGCTGAAAGCGCTTATTTTCGACAGTTATTATGATTCATATAAGGGCGTTATTATTTACGTCAGAGTTATGGACGGCGAGGTTAAGGTGGGTCAGACCATACACCTTATGGCGACAAATGCTGAATTTACCGTTGTGGAAACAGGTTATATGGGCGCTACCGAGCTTGTCAGCGCAGGCGTTCTCCATGCGGGCGAGGTAGGATATATTGCAGCTTCAATAAAATCCATAGGCGATACAAAGGTAGGCGATACCGTAACAGACGGCGATAATATGTGCGATGAGGCTCTTCCCGGATACAGGGAGGTAAATCCCATGGTATTTTCGGGTATATATCCCGCCGACGGTGCAAAGTACGGTGATTTGCGTGATGCGCTTGAAAAGCTGCGGCTTAATGATGCGGCATTATCCTATGAGCCTGAAACATCGGCAGCACTGGGCTTCGGATTCCGCTGCGGATTTCTGGGACTTCTCCATATGGAAATTATCCAGGAAAGATTGGAGAGAGAATATAATCTTGATATTATAACCACAGCGCCCTCCGTTGTATATAAGATTACCCTGACAAGCGGTGAAACGGTTATGATAGATAATCCCTCAAACTATCCCGATAACTCGGTTATCGCTGTCGCACAGGAGCCAATGGTAAAAGCATCTATCCTTTCTCCCTCTGACTATGTGGGCAATATAATGGATCTCTGTCAGGACAGACGGGGTATTTTTAAGGATATGCAGTACATTGATGAAAGTCGTGTGGAGCTGCACTATGAGCTGCCGCTGAATGAAATCGTGTATGACTTTTTCGATGCGCTGAAATCCAGGACTAAGGGCTATGCGTCCTTTGACTATGAGCTTATAGGATATGCGCCCTCTAAGCTTGTAAAGCTTGATGTGCTGCTTAACGGTGAGATTGTAGATGCACTTTCGTTTATTATCCATGAGGATAAGGCATATGCCCGCGGCAGACGTATTGCTGAAAAGCTTAAGGAGCATATACCAAGGCAGCTTTTTGAAGTGCCTATACAAGCGGCTATCGGCGGAAAGGTCATAGCAAGGGAAACCGTAAAGGCTATGCGTAAGGACGTTTTGGCAAAGTGCTACGGCGGAGATATTACACGAAAGAAGAAACTCCTTGAAAAGCAGAAGGAGGGTAAAAAGCGTATGCGGCAGCTGGGCACTGTTGAGGTTCCTCAGGAGGCATTTATGGCTGTCCTCAAGCTTGATGAGTGATATGACCGAACCGATAGGACTTTATATTCATGTTCCCTTTTGTGTAAAAAAATGCCTTTACTGTGATTTCTACTCCCTGCCTCTGTGCAGTCGCGAGTCAACTGTTAGAAAGCGCTATATTGACAGGGTAATTGCCAATATTTCAGCCTATTCACAGCATTATGACACGGTGTATTTTGGCGGCGGTACACCGTCGCTGCTTTCTGTAGCGGATTTTTATCGTGTACTTTCCGCCGCTGATATTGCAAATGGTGCTGAAATAACAATTGAGTGCAATCCCGAGTCTGTCACCGATGAAAAGCTAACAGGCTATCACAGTGCGGGGATTAACCGCATTTCCATAGGCGTGCAGTCCTTTGACGACAGAGAGCTTAAAATGCTCGGGAGGGCGCACGACTGCGATACGGCGGTTAGAGCGGTAAAGGGTGCGTACAAAAGCGGATTTGATAATATTTCTGTGGATTTGATGCTCGGCTTGCCCTTTCAGTCGGAAAAAACCGTTACGGACAATATAGCACGTGCCGCAGAGCTGCCTGTTAATCATATTTCCGCATATATGCTGAAAATTGAGGACGGAACGCCTCTTTTGGAGGATAAGGCTCTTTGCGATGGCGTCGATGATGACTGCACAGCCATGTATTACGAAAAAGCCAATGAGTGTTTGGAAAAGCACGGTTATATGTGTTATGAAATATCCAACTTTGCCAAAAAAGGCTTTGAGTGCAGGCATAATCTGAAATACTGGCATTGTGAGGATTATATAGGAATAGGACCGTCCGCACATTCCTGCTTTGGAGGAAAGCGATTTGCCGTGCCGGACGATCTGGATGCTTTTATAGGTAGCGATAGACAGCCTGTCTATGTGACCGATAACAGTCCCTGCGGTGAGGAGGAGAGGCTTATGCTTCAAATTCGTCTGCGCGAGGGAATATGTCCGGAGGATTTCGGCGCAATGGGTGAGAGAATCCGTAAAAATGCAGAGCCGCTTATCAGCCACGGCTTTATTGAAATAAAGGACGCAAGATTAACCCTTACCGTAAAGGGCTGTCTTGTATCAAACGAAATAATTTGCAGGCTGGTTGAATAATTTTTATAATTCTGTAAAAGGCTGTGAATTATAACTCATGACTGATGTCCCCCGCCTCTTCGGGCGGGGGACATACGGTCTTTCAGTGGGGGAATCCAGTCCCCCACTGAAAGACCTAAGGGGCTAACGCCCCCAGTCGTTCGTTGAATGACGGGGCAATGCCCCTTATTGAAATTATTCTTAACTCTTTTCCCTTATCGGCATATACTGATAGGGGAGTTGATATTTATGAGTGGGGCTGAAATCACGGCAGCTGTTACCGCCGCCGCAAATGTTATGGCGGAGAAGCTGAATGCCAATGAGCTTGCATTTCTGGGCGCAGTATTCACACAGCTTGCCGATACCTTGCTGACCATCGCCGCATCAATGGAGCTTTGTGATAATAACAATGAACAATAATTACCCCTCGCTCTGCGTGAGGGGTAAATCTTACATAAGCTCTTTTGTTTTACGCACAAGGTTAGTATATCACATTTTTCCTAACATATCAAGTGGATTTTCACACATTTTTCCGAGATTTTTTCTCTAAAATCACACGTTTTCCGAAAAATACTTGCAAAAAAAATCAAAGGGACAAGTACGGCTAATGTACCTGTCCCTGTATTTAAGGGGGAAATTTTAGAATATCACTCACTTCTCAGCGCGTCGATAGGATTAAGCTGACTTGCCCTTCGTGCAGGTGCCCAGCCGAAGATAATTCCCACGGCTGCGGAGAAACCAAATCCCAACGCTATTGCGGTAATCGACAGACGGAATTCAATGCCGAACGCCGACGCTGCAATTATTGCGACGATATTACCAATAATAAGCCCTATAACGCCGCCCGTCAAGGAAAGAACTATGGCTTCAATAAGAAATTGCATCTGAATCCTTGAGGGCTCTGCACCGAGAGCCTTTCTCAAACCTATTTCCTTTGTTCTCTCCGTTACGGAAACCAGCATCATGTTCATGATACCGATACCTCCGACCAAAAGGGAGATGGATGCAACGGCAGTCATAAGACCTGTCATCAGGGACATCATAGTGTCCATAACATCAAGGAGGCTTTCCATATTCATAATCCAGTAGCTGTCGTCCGCATCGTTAAAGGCATTGTCAAGCAGAGCCTCAAGCTCATCCACTACAGTATCCATGTAGTCGGTATCATCTACGTAAACGCTTATAGAGGAAATAACGTTTGTACCGCTCATTAGCATTGCGTTTTTGTATGGAATGGAAACGCTTCCTCCGTCAGAGCCTTGCATCAAGTTTGCGGTAATGGCGTTGCTGCTGCCCTCAATTCCCACAATTTTATATGTATATCCGTTTAATATGACGGTTTCACCTATAGGGTTTACACCCGGGAAAAGGGCTTCGGCAAAGTCGCTGTCCACAACGCAAACGTTTGCATCACCGTCCATATCCACAGAGTAGAGTGGTCTGCCGTAGGTAAGGTCATCATTTTTCACGTAATAGTATGCATTTCTCCCGTTAATGGTTACATCATCATTCACTTCACCATCTTTTGATGCGGAAGCGGTCAGTAAAGAGCTTATCGAAACACCGCTTACGTGGTCAAGCTCTTCAATATCAGCTATATCGCTTTCGCTTAGTCCCCCTTTAAGGGGAGTACCGGATGCGCTGACTGACAGAACACCTGCACCTATGGAGCTGAACTGATTGCTTATCTCATCGGTTACGCCCGAAATAATAGTCATAAGGGCAACCACAGACATTACACCGATAATGATACCCAACGTTGTAAGGAAGGAGCGCATTTTATTTGTCATAATGTTCTGAATCGACATTACAGCGCTTTGCCTGATAGTTCTAAGTCCGGTAAATTTAAGCATCGTCAACAACTCCTTCGCTGATATTACCGTCAAGTATGCGGACTATACGCTTTGCGTGCTTCGCAATATTAACGTCGTGGGTTATCATGATTATGGTTCGTCCCTCATCGTTCAAATCGTGGAAAAGCTGTATAACGGAGCTGCCCGTCTTTTGATCCAGCGCACCCGTTGGTTCATCCGCAAGCAATATGGTAGGATTGGTGGAAATTGCTCTTGCTATGGCAACTCTTTGCTGCTGACCGCCCGACATCTGATTTGGGTAGTGGTACATTTTATCGCCCAGTCCAACCTTTTCAAGCATTTCCTTTGAACGGTGTAAACGTTCCTTTTGAGGCATATCTGCATATATCAGCGGAAGCCCCACATTCTCAAGGGCAGTCTGTCTTTGCAGCAGGTGAAACGACTGAAATATAAAGCCTATTTCCTTGCTGCGTATATGGGCAAGAGTTTTTTCATCCTGTTCGCCGATTTTTCTGTTGGAAAGAATATATTCTCCCGATGTGGGTATGTCAAGACAGCCTATTATATTCATCAGCGTCGATTTTCCCGAACCGGAAGGACCAAGCACAGCGAGGAACTCACCCTCATGCACAGAGAGATCAATGCCCTTTAATACCACAGACTCCTCATCACCCATTTGATAGGTTTTTACTATGTTGGTCATGCGTAATATTTCCTTTGGCATTGCTTAACCTCCCATAACTTGCGAACGCACCTGCGCAATATCAATGTTGCTTGCATAATTAGGAGTATAGAGAATAACATCACCTTCGGACAATCCTTCGGTAACCTCTATATATGTGCCGTCCGATGAACCGACAGTTATATATTTCTTTTCAGGCTCTCCCCTGCCGCTTCCTGCGCTTACAAGAACATAGGAGGTGTTATCGTCCTCATATTGAAGCGCATCCATGGAAATTGAAACAGCATCCTTCAGATCTACGGTAACTCTTTTAACCTCAACGGACATACCCGCTTTTACTTTTTCCATGTCGTCAATGCTGACATCGGCTGTGAAGTATGATACTCCTCCGGTACTTATTGCACTTCTGGAGATATCGGTAACTGTACCGTCAACGGTTTCATCGAGAGCGTTGACGTATACGGATACCGTATCGCCTATGTTTACATTTTCTATGTCGTACTCATCTATCTTTATGGAAACCTTTAAGTCATCATAATCGGTTATAACCGCAACGGTCTGACTTTGTACGGTATAGCTGCCAAGATCGATGAAAAGAGTGTCTATAATTCCCGAGGCAGGCGCAATAATCGTGCAGTCCTCAAGCTGGTCATAGTAGCTTGCAAGCTCCAGTGCGGATGCAGTATTGTCGGAGGAATCCAACGCGTTCTGGTAAGCGTTTTTGTAGCTTTCCAGGGTCTGATCCACGGTGATTTTTACGGTTTCATAGCTTGCAAGAGTGTCGTCATAGGTTGTCTGCGCGGTCATATAATTATCGTAATAGGTTTCAAGTGTCTTACTCAGGCTCTTTTCCACATCGGAAAGATTTCTTACAGCGGTTTCGTAAGAGGTCTGTGCGTTTTCATAGGTTCTCAGCAGGGTAGTCAGTGTGGAATCATGGGAATCATCGAGATTCTTTTTGGAATTTTCATATGCCTTTACCGCGTCGTCATAGTCCTCTTTAAAATCGGAAAGGGTTCTTGTATCTGCGGCAAGTGATTCATAGGCAGCCTTTGCAGTCTCCATTTTTTCCTTGAGTTCAGCTACATTGGCGCTGTCCGCATTCTCCGAGGAAGCAATGGCGTTATAGTTTGAAAGTGCGGCCTCATATTTGGATTTAGCCTCGGTGATAGCCTTGTTGGTCGTTCCGTTGAGCTTGTTGTTGTACTCTTCATAGGCATCATCAACGGCGGTTTGGAGCGAAAGCAGCGAGTAATAATCCTCGTTATTTACATCTTCAAGGTAATCCTCGTAATCCTGCCGAGCATCGTTCAGGTTCTTTTCGGCTGTTTCAACGGATTTTTGTGCGGAAACCAAATTTGCATCGGTGCTGTTGTCAAGATCTTCTTTTGCATCGAGATAATTCTTTTCCGCAGTATCAAGGGCACTCTTAGCGCTGTTGAACGCAGTCTGCGCGCTTATAAGCTGCGAGTTTGTACCGTTTTCAATCCCTTCCAAATAGTCCTCGTAGTTATTCTTTGAGGTAATGATGGAATAGTTGGTTGCAACATCGGTGCTGTTCATTGTCGCTTCCTTAATGGAAATTGCTCTTTCAATATCCGTGCTGTCAAGAACGGCAATAACATCGCCCTCCTTGACCTCATCGCCCTCGGAAAAGTTAAGCTCTATAACCTTTTGTGAAATTTCTGCGAGAACGGTAGTTTCCTCCTCAGCCTCCACATTACCCGTAAAGCTGTGGTATCTGGTTATATCCCTTAGCTGTACAGTTTCCTCGGCATATGCTGTATCCGACCCTCTGAAAAGCATAGCCAACAGAACCAGTACAACTACAAGAATAATTACTATAATGGTTACTATTCTCGACTTCTTAGACTTTTTGCCTTTTGCCATATATATGACCTCCATTTTGTTAATTTTACAAAAAAGACAACCTCTTATCTTTAATGCATAACGTATTATATAATATATTTATGTATATACCATGGTTATAATGTGATAGAATGGCGAAATTAAGGGCATATCGAATAATGCCGCAGGCAGCATTTTCGGGCACTCGATAATCCGTCATTGACAGGGCACGGAAATGTTATTATTCAGTGCTTGCTTAAACCGCCACCTCAAATTTGACAGTGTTTTCGTTACATTTATAATCGATGAGAGAAAAGCTGTCGGGGGTGAATTTATAAAAATCGTCAACGCTCTCATCAATTACAAGCTTCGGGGCAGGGTAGCTTTCTCTTTCTATAATCTCTTTGATAATGGGGACATGACGGTCGTAAATATGTGCGTCAGCAATGACATGAACAAGCTCGCCCGCCTGCAGTCCGCTTACTTGGGCAAGCATATGTACAAGCACGGCATATTGGCACACGTTCCAGTTGTTTGCGGAAAGCATATCCTGTGAACGCTGATTAAGTATAGCGTTCAGGACATTTCCCGAAACGTTGAAGGTCATGGAGTAAGCGCAGGGGTATAAATTCATCTCATGTAAATCCGCGTGGTTGAAAATATTGGTAATAATTCTTCTGCTTGCGGGGTTATGCTTTAAATCGTATATAACCCTGTCTACCTGGTCAAAATCCCCCTCGGGGTAATGGTGCTTGATGCCCAGCTGATAGCCGTAGGCCTTACCGATTGAACCGTCCTCATCAGCCCAGCTGTCCCAGATATGGGCGTCAAGATCGTTTATGTTGGAGGATTTTTTCTGCCATATCCATAAAAGCTCTTTGACACAGCTTTTAAAATAAGTGCGGCGGAGGGTCATTATGGGAAATTCTTTTGACAGGTCATAGCGATTGACGATGCCGAATTTCTTAATAGTATGGGCGGGAGTGCCGTCCTCCCAATGGGGACGAACGTCACAATTTTCATCGGAGTATCCGTTCTCAAGAATATCCGTTACGTTTTGTATGAATACCTTATCGGCGCAGCTCATTATTATTCGCAACCTTTCTTTAAATGCTGATACATTAAAATTATAGCACAGTATAGTAGGATTGTCAAAACTTTTTTACACAGGAAGCCGCGATTTGATATTGACACTTGCGGATTTGATTAATTTTTACTTGTTTTAGTGATTTTTTTCAAAAAAAATTATTAAAAAACTATAAAAGCCCTTGCATTTTTCAGTTTGATGTGTTATAATGTTTGTTGATATGTAGATTAGATCCGATATATAGGTGTGCGGGCCCTGTGCGACGAAACACCGTGAACCATGTCAGGCGGGTGAACCGAGCAGCATTAAGCGGTACGTTTCGTGTGCCGCAGTAAGCCTGCACACCTATGTATCGGATTTTTATTTTGATTGGAGATTTACTGTGGTTGATATTTGCCTAATCGGTACCGGGGGAATGATGCCGTTAAAGGACCGCTGGCTTACAGGACTTTTCGTCGAGGTGAACGGAAATGCGGCGCTTATCGATTGCGGCGAGGGCGCACAGATTGCGCTTTCCTGTTCTCATCTTCATATCAGCCGCATAAGGATGATAGTCATTACCCATATCCACGCGGATCACATCGCGGGACTTCCGGGACTTTTGCTGTCTATAGGAAATTCCGCAAGAACGGAGCCTGTGGATATATATGTGCCTAAAGGCAGTTTAAAGGTACTGGCGGGACTTTTGTCCGTTTGCGGAGGACTTCCTTACGACGTGCTTCTCCACGAGCTTGACACGGAAAATTGCGGAAAATTCGGCGAGAATGTGATTTGTCCCAATTCCGAATTTTCTTATATGCCTCTTCGGCACAGAATAGACTGTTTGGGATATTCCTTTATATTAAAGAGGAAGCCTGTGTTTGACCCGAATACGGCGGACAGGCTGGGCGTTCCCGTAAATATGCGCAGCCGACTTCATAACGGCGAAGCTGTAACTCTTGAGGATGGACGGGTAATTCTTCCGCAGGATGTTATTTCCGCCCCCAGAGAGCCTATTAAAATCACTTATACCACCGATACACTTCCCTTTGAGGAGCTTTCCGCTTTTGCCAAAAACTCCGATTTATTTGTGTGCGAGGGTATGTACGGCGATACCGATAAAAAGGAAAGCATGAATAAAAAGCGTCATATGCTTATGCAGGATGCCTGCCGCCTTGCTGTCGATGCCGATGTGAAAAGACTTTGGCTTACACATTACAGCCCGGCAATGACCTGTCCTAAGGATTATGAGGAAACACTGAAAAATATTTTCCCGAATACTGTTATATCTGTTGACGGTGAAAGAATTTCACTGTAGGAGGAGGTAAGTAGATGTATCAGGCTTTATACAGGAAATATCGTCCGTCTACCTTTGACGATGTTATTTCGCAGCCTCATGTTACAACTGCGCTTACCAATCAGATAATCAGCGGAAAAACCGCCCACGCCTACCTGTTTACAGGTTCGAGAGGAACGGGTAAAACAACCTGCGCAAGGATATTTGCCAAGGCTATAAACTGCGAGCATCCCGTAAACGGCAACCCTTGCAATGAGTGCAGCATCTGCCGTGATGCGGATAATTTTGCACTTTCCGATATAATAGAAATAGACGCTGCATCCAACAATACGGTAAACGATGCCAGAGAGCTGCGGGAGGGAACAATCTACACCCCCGAACGCTGCAAATACAAGATTTATATAATCGATGAGGTTCATATGCTTTCAAAGGAGGCGTTTAACGCCCTTTTGAAGATTATAGAGGAGCCGCCGCCGCATATTAAATTTATAATGGCGACTACCGAGCTTCATAAGGTTCTCCCGACAATTCTTTCCCGTTGTCAAAGGTTTGATTTCAGGAGGATTCGCACGGAGGATATTGCCGAACGTCTTTTGCAGGTAGCGGATAAAGAGGGAATTTCCCTTGAAGCGGATGCCGCGGCGCTTATAGCAAAAGCGGCTGACGGCGGAATGAGAGATGCCCTTTCCATTCTTGACCGATGTATCGCTTTTTCCGATAATATTACCGGGCAGATAGTGTCCGAGGCGGCGGGAATAGCCGACAGAGAGTATGTATTTAAGCTGTGCGAGGCTATAGCGGACAAGAATCCCTCCGAGGCGCTGGGTATTATATCCCGTCTTTATGATTGCTCCAAGGATATGACGCTGCTTTGCGAGGAGCTTATAACTCAGTTCAGAAACATAATGATCGCAGCCTCCGCTCCCGATAGGACGGATGTAATATTCTGCCTGCCGTCAGAGCTTGAAACCATAAAGGAAATTGCCGAAAAAATGCCCCTTGCGGACATAATGGCCGATATAGACGCATTGGGTAAATGCTCCGAAAGAATGTCACGCTCCCTTTCAAAGCGTATTGACCTTGAAATGTGCGTTATAGCCATGTGCAGCGGTATACACACATCGGATAACAGTTCTGTGAACAAATCCTCCGTTGAAAACGATAGGGGAGATTCGCGAACGGTTGAAATATTAAAGGGCAGAGTAGCGGCGCTTGAACAGCGTATTTCCGAGGGCTATCAGCCGCAAAATACCCGCAGCAGACAGTCGGCAGGAGGTGCTATTACCTCCGCGGAGCGTGTTACCGACACCTCCTCACTTAATCGTTCAAAGCTAAAGGCATTTTCCGGGTGGGACAGTGCGGTGAAGGAGCTTTCGCGGGTTTATCCCTCAATATCAAGCACTCTTACCTGTTCCAGAGCATTTGAGTCGGATCAGTCCCTGTTTGTGGAAACCGATAACAGATTTTTTATACAGCTTCTGCGCCAAGAGGACAACAAGAATAAGCTGCTTGAAACCGTTTCAAATGTGTCGGGCAATAAGTATACCAAGGTCTTTACCAAGTGCGTTCCCAATCTGTCGGAGCTTATAGATACACACGTTGAAACCGCATCTGTGGATGCCGACAGCTCAGCACCCACGCAGACACCGCTTGATGTGCTGCTGAAAAAGGCGGAGGAGGCAGGTGTTCCCGTAGAAACGAGCGCTACTTGATAATAAGCTATCTATAAAATTTATATAAAAGGAGAATTTTACCTATGAAAGCAAGATTACCTAAGGGTATGGGCGGCGGCGCCCAGAATATGCAGAGCATGGTTAAGCAGGCGCAAAAGATGCGTGATGAGATAACGCAGCTCCAGGAGGATATTGAGACAAGAACCTTTACCGCAACTGCCGGCGGCGGTGCTGTAGAAATTGTCATGAACGGCCGTAAGGAGGTTCAGTCACTGAATATAAAGCCTGAGGTTGTTGATAAGGACGATGTCGAAATGCTCCAGGATTTGATTATCAGCGCTATAAACGAGTGCGTAAATCAAATTGAGCAGACCTCCGAGAGCGAAATGGGAGAAATCACAGGCGGAGTATCGTTCCCCGGACTTTTCTAAGGAAACCTGAATTATTTGAAGTGCTTTCCGTTTCTGCGGAAAGCACAGATTTTCAAAGGAGGGTAATATTATGGCTAACAGCACGGCACTTCCCCTTGTACTGCTTGCCGAGCAGTTTGCAAAGCTTCCCGGTATCGGAATGAAAACCGCGCAAAGGCTTGCCTATTATGTTATGACTATGAGCGATGAGGATGCCCATGCGTTTGCCGATGCGGTTGTAAATGCGCATGATACGGTTAAGACCTGCTCCGTGTGTCAAAATTTCACCGAAAATGACCTTTGTCCCATATGTTCGGACGACAGGCGCGACAGCTCTGTCATTTGCGTTGTAGAGTCTCCCAAGGACATAAATGCCTTTGAGAGAACCAATGAATATAACGGCGTCTATCACGTTCTTCACGGACTTATTTCTCCTTTGGACGGAATTACTCCCGATAAGATACGCATTAAGGAGCTGCTTGCACGAATTGCCAAGGGCAATGTGAGTGAAGTAATTATGGCGACCAATCCCACTGTCGAGGGTGATGCCACAGCTATGTATATAGCAAAGCTTTTACATCCAATGGACGTTAAGGTGACAAGGCTTGCATTCGGCATACCGATCGGAGGTACGCTTGAATTTGCAGATGAGGTCACGCTCTACAAGGCATTGGAAAATCGCAATGAGCTATAGTATATTTGTACAAACGAAAGCTTATTTTATTGTGCAAATATACGAAAATTGCTTTTGGATATTGCATTTTCTTTTCATTTGTGGTATCATATAATAGTCGTCAGAGACGTTACCACTTTTCTGATTCTGCATTGGGGTATAGCCAAGCGGTAAGGCAACGGACTTTGACTCCGTCATTTCGGTGGTTCGAATCCACCTATCCCAACCAATATTTTGGGGTGTCGCCAAGCGGTAAGGCACTTGACTCTGACTCAAGCATTCCGGGGTTCGAATCCCTGCTCCCCAACCATTTAACGGTACGGCTTGTGTGCTGTACCGTTTTGTTTTTGCATAATATAAACCGAACAGGATTTTCAAACCCTGTTCGGTGTTTTTCTTATCTGCGTTCCAGCTGTGCGGCTATCTTCTTCAAATAATCCCTTACGGGCAGATGCTGGGGACAATGATTTTCGCATTTCCCGCAGGATATACATTCGGATGCCTTACCGTGACCGTCCGAAATCTTCTTGTACTTGTTTTCAGCTTCCCAATGCTGAATAGCATATCTTTCTTTATCGTTATATACGGTAAAATAATCGGGTATAGGAATATCCTTGGGACATTCATCGGTGCAGTAGCGACAGGCGGTGCAGGGGATAGCTATGTTTGAACGGATAATCTCCGCACATTTCATAACCGCTTCGTTTTCCCTTTCGGTAAGGGGCTTAAGCTCCATCATGTAACTTACGTTGTCCTTGACCTGCTCAATGGTACTCATACCGGAAAGCACAGTGAGAACGCCCTCAAGACTTGCGGCAAAGCGCATTGCCCAGGATGCAGTTGACATATCAGGCTCCGCTTCTTTCAGTATTGCCTCGGCTTTTTCGGGGACAGATGCCAATGCGCCGCCCTTTATAGGCTCCATAATAATAATCGGTGTCTTATGTGCGATAGCAACCTCATAGCAGCGTCTTGCCTGTACGCCCTTGTCCTCCCAATCAAGGTAGTTGATTTGCAGCTGTACATATTCCGTTTCGGGGTGATCGTTTAAAATCTGTTCAAGCACATCGGGGCTGTCGTGAAAGGAAAATCCTATGTGCTTTATTTTTCCCTCGGCTTTTTTACGGGAAATAAAGCCAAAGGCATCAATCCTCTCGGCAGTCTTATAGTTTTCCGTACCAAGCGAATGAACCCAGTAGTAGTCAAAAAAATCCACACCGCAGCGTTCCAGCTGTTCGCTGAAAATTTCCTCCATCTGCTCCTTGCGGCTTATGCTGAAAATAGGCAGCTTATCGGTAACGGTAAAGCTTTCACGAGGATATCTCTTTACCACTGCTTCACGGAAAGCAATTTCACTCTTTCCTCCATGATAGGGGTATGCCGTATCAAAGTATGTACCGCCCGCCGCTATAAAAGCATCGATCATTTCTGTGGTCTTATTCATGTCAATATCGGTGTGGTCGGAGCTGTTCAGAGGCAGCCTCATAAGTCCGAAGCCAAGCTTTTTCATAAAAGTGTCATCCCTTTCAAGATTAGTTATTTGAGAATATTATAATATAAATTTATCATTTAGTCAAGCATTGGTTTAAGCAAAAAGCGGTCGGCTTTCCCGCACAGAGAAAACCGACCGAAGTAATTATTTTATTTACCGTAATAAGCAAGCATATAAAGATGTTTAAGCTCTTCAATCTTCGGAAGACGTGGATTGGCTGTGGTACACTGGTCGTTGAACGCCTTGTAAGCCAAATCCTCAAGGGAGCTTTCATATACATTCGGGTCAATATAGGAGCGCTTGTCCCTTTCGCCTGCCTCCTTAATGGTAAGAGGTACATCAAGCTCGGTCATGAGCTTTCTTACAGCGTCCGCCAATGCCTTTACACCATCCGCAGCGGGTGCATCCTGTGCAACAAAGCCCATCATCTTAGCTATTTCCGCATACCTTTCGGGGGCAATATAATGGTCATATTTTGGCCATGCGGCGAATTTTGTGGGTGTAGGCTCACCGTTGTATTCAATGGTATGGGGCAGCAGATAAGCGTTTGCCAGACCGTGAGGAATATGGAACTCACCGCCAAGCTTGTGGGCAAGGGAGTGGTTTACCCCCAGAAATGCATTTGTAAAAGCCATTCCCGCAATGCAGGAAGCGTTATGCATCTTTTCCCTTGAAAGCTCATCGGCATTTTTGTAGGAGCTTGGAAGATAGGTGAATACCAGCTTTATTGCATGAAGTGCGAGAGCATCGGTGTAGTCGTTGGCAAGAACAGAAACGTAAGCCTCAATTGCGTGGGTCAGCACATCAAGTCCCGTAAATGCCGTTGAAGCCTTAGGAACGGTGTACACAAATTCGGGATCTATAATAGCCACATCGGGGGTAAGCTCATAGTCGGCAAGGGGATATTTCATGTTCTTGCTCTTATCGGATATAACGGCAAAGGAGGTTACCTCAGAACCTGTTCCCGAGGTCGTAGGTATGGATACCATTTTAGCTTTCTTGCCCATTTTGGGGAATTTATATACCCTCTTGCGAATATCCATAAACTTCTGCGCCATACCGATGAAGTCAGCATCGGGATTTTCATAGAAAAGCCACATAGCCTTTGCCGCGTCCATTGCCGATCCGCCTCCCAGTGCAATTATAACATCGGGATTAAAGGAATTCATGATAGCGACACCCTTTTTGACGGTTGTCAGGTCGGGGTCGGGTTCAACATCGCTGAATATTTCCACAACAGGGGTATTGGCATTCTTTCCAAGCTGATAGGTGACACGATTGACGTATCCAAACTGTATCATACCGGGGTCAGCAACAATCATTGCCCTGTGGATATCCGGCATCTTTGCAAGGTACTGAACCGAGCCCGGCTCAAAATAGATTTTTTCGGGAACCTTGAACCACTGCATATTCAGCCTCCTCTTTGCGACCTTTTTCCTGTTGATAAGGTTTTTGGCGGTTACATTCTCCGATACAGAGTTTTTACCGTATGAACCGCAGCCCAGTGTGAGGGACGGCGACATGGAGTTGTACACATCACCGATAGCACCGAAGGATGCGGGAGAATTTACTACAATTCGGCTTGCCTGCATGGTTTCACCGTATTTTTCTATAAGGCTGTTGTCGGCGGAGTGGATAACGGCAGTATGTCCCGCTCCGTGCTTCAGCATTTCCTCGCACATTTCAAATGCCTGTTCGGTGGAATCAGCCTTTACAACCGCAAGGACAGGGGAGAGCTTTTCAAGAGCCAAGGGGTATTTGTCAGCGTTTGTTCCGCCGATTTCAACGCACAATACCTTTACAGAATGTGGTATGGATATACCTGCCTTTTCGGCAATCTGCCAAGGGTATTGACCGACTACCCAAGGCTGTACGGACATCTTTTCAACGTTAATTACAACGTCCTGAATTTTCTGAACGTCCTCGGGCTTCGCGAAGTAACAGCCCTGCTCCTTCGTTATGGCAACGGCATCGTCATAGATTTCGCTGTCGATTATAGCCGCCTGCTCGGAGGCGCATATCATGCCGTTATCAAAGGACTTTGACAGGATAAGGTCGTTAATAGCCTGCTTCAGCTTTGCGGCTTTTTCCACATAGCAGGGAGTATTTCCCGGACCTACGCCTAAGGCAGGCTTTCCTGCCGAATATGCGGCTTTAACCATTCCCGGGCCGCCTGTGGCAAGGATAGTCGCAACGTCAGGGTGATTCATAAGACAGCCTGTGGCATCTATTGAGGGATGATCTATCCACTGCACACAGTATTCGGGCGCACCTGCCGCAATGGCCGCATCTCACAATTTCAGCGGCACGGACGGAGCATTTCTGTGCATTGGGGTGAAAGCCGAAGATTATGGGGTTTCTGGTTTTTGCGCAGATAATTGACTTGAACAGCGTGGTTGATGTGGGATTGGTTACAGGTGTTACGCCCGCAACTATTCCCACAGGCTCGCCTATTTCAAGATAGCCCTCGTCCACATTATCCTCAATAATTCCCACCGTCTTTTCGTGCTTTATAGAGTGCCATATATACTCGGTGGAGAAAATATTCTTGGTTACCTTATCCTCAAAAATACCTCTTTTCGTTTCGTCAACAGCCATCTTTGCAAGCTCCATCTGCGCCGAAAGTCCCGCAAGTGCCATTGCCTCGGTAATTTTGTCGATCTGCTCCTGGTTGAGCTTTTTATACTCCTCCAAAGCGGTCTTTGCATTTGCAACCAATCGGTTCACCATTTCTTGGGGATCAATTTCATTTTCATTGAAATTGGTTTTTGCCTTTTCGTTTTCTGCCATAGCTTTAATCCTCCTGTTATTTTTTTAGAGATACGTTTTCGGTGCATTTCCTCTGTATTGTATAATAAATCATGTCCTGTAAAAAAAGCGGTGAATTATATGGTGCTTCGTGCGGCTCCGCTTGCTATAGCCGCTTGAGAAACAGCTTTGGCGACAACTGCCGCCACATTTCTGTCGAGGGCGCTTGGTATGATATACTCGGCACAGAGCTTATCGTCTGTAACAAACCCTGCTATTGCCCTTGCTGCCGCAATTTTCATATCATCGTTAATTTCACTTGCCCGAACGTCCAAAGCGCCTCTGAAAATTCCGGGGAACGCAAGGACATTGTTTATCTGATTGGGAAAATCACTTCTGCCTGTGCCGACAACTGCCGCACCTGCTTTTTTCGCAATCTCGGGCATTATTTCGGGTGTGGGGTTCGCAAGGGGAAAGAGTATGGGCTTTTCAGCCATGCTCCTGACCATATCCTCCGTAACACAGCCGGGGGATGAAACACCGATGAAAACATCAGCGCCCTTTATAACATCAGCTAAGCTGCCGTGGCGGCGCTGTTTGTTGGTTATCGCAGCCATTTCCTCCTTTTGAGGGTTAAGGTTATCCCGTCCCTCGTAAATTGCGCCATGTCTGTCGCAAAGCACTACGTCCCGCAGTCCCATTGAAATAAGCAGCTTGATAATAGCAATACCCGCCGCACCTGCACCGCTTGTTACCACTCTTACCTGTTCAAGCCTTTTGCCTACAAGGCGCAGTGCATTGAGCATTGCTGCCATAGTAACAACGGCAGTACCGTGCTGATCATCACGAAAAACGGGTATATCGCAGCATTCTTTTAAACGCTTTTCGATTTCAAAGTAAATTGACCCCAAAAAGT
>MSHL01000048.1:18751-30969 GCA_001941135.1 Ruminococcus sp. Zagget11 | reverse complement strand
CTTAGGAATTGCTGATTAAATCGTTTCTCAACCCTCTCAGTAAGGGCTTTTCGAGGGTTGGAAACGATTGCTGACGCATTAATCAGCACTTCCTTAATCGTCCCCACATTATTCTTAAAAATACATAATATTACAAAGGTGGTTCTTAATAATATGGAAGATACTCTTATACTGGGCGGTCATGAGTTTACCTCACGTTTTATTTTAGGCTCGGGAAAATACTCACTGGAGCTTATCAAGGCGGCTGTGGAAAATGCGGGGGCGCAGATTATTACCCTTGCACTGCGCCGCGAAAACAACGGCGGAAAGGCCAATATTCTCGACTATATCCCCGATAATGTCACACTGCTGCCAAATACCTCGGGCGCAAGAAACGCCGAGGAGGCTGTACGTATTGCAAGGCTTTCAAGGGAGCTGGGCTGCGGAGGTTTCGTCAAAATAGAAATTATGAAGGATACAAAATACCTGCTCCCCGACAATGCAGAAACCGTTAAGGCTACGGAAATTCTGGCAAAGGAGGGCTTTGTGGTTATGCCCTATATGTTCCCCGACCTTTACACCGCCCGCGACCTGGTAAATGCGGGTGCTGCCTGCGTTATGCCACTGGCTGCGCCGATAGGCTCCAACAGAGGACTTGCCGCAAAGGAATTTATACAAATCCTGATTGATGAAATTGAACTGCCTGTAATCGTTGATGCGGGAATAGGCAAACCCTCCCAAGCCTGCGAGGCTATGGAAATGGGTGCGGCGGCGATTATGGCAAACACTGCCGTTGCCACTGCGGGTAATATTCCCCTTATGGCGGAGGCGTTCCGCAAGGCGGTGGAAGCGGGAAGAACCGCTTACCTTGCAAAGACGGGACGCGTCCTTGAGCACGGCGCATCGGCATCATCACCGCTGATGGGATTTCTGGAGGACTGATGAAATGGCTGAACGAATAAATCACATGGAATACTTAGAGGGCATGGAGAATATCGGCTCGGAGATTCAGGACAAGGTAATAGCAGCAATGAACGGCTATCACCCCGAAAGCTATACCGAACAGGACGTAAGGACGGCACTCTCACATGGGCAATGCACGGCGGAGGATTTCGCCGCACTGCTCTCCCCTGCCGCCGAACCGCTTTTAGAGGAAATCGCACAAAGGGCAAGATATGAACGCCGCCGCTTTTTCGGCAGCTCCGTTTATATGTTCACTCCCCTTTATATTGCCAATTACTGTGAAAATCAATGCGTTTACTGCGGATTTAACTGCAAGAACAATATTAAACGCGCCTGCCTTAATACCGAGGAAATCGAAAAGGAAATGCAGGAAATATCCAAAAGCGGTTTGCAGGAGATACTGCTGCTGACAGGAGAAAGCCGTAAATATTCCGATGTTGAATACATAGGTGAGGCTTGTAAAATAGCAAGCCGCTATTTCAGAGTGGTGGGATTGGAGGTTTATCCCATGAACTCCGATGAGTATGCATATCTGCATAAATGCGGCGCTGACTTCGTAACGGTTTTCCAAGAAACCTACAATTCCGATAAATACGAAAAGCTGCACCTTGCAGGTCACAAGCGCATATTCCCCTACCGCATAAACGCCCAGGAAAGAGCGATTATGGGAGGAATGAGGGGTGTGGGCTTCGCCGCACTGCTGGGGCTTGACAACTTCCGCACCGATGCCTTTGCGGCGGGACTTCACGCAAGCCTTATACAGAAAAAATACCCCCATGCAGAGATTGCCATGTCCTGCCCCCGTCTGCGCCCTATCATAAACAACGATAAGATAAACCCAAAGGACGTTCACGAGCGACAGCTTATGCAGATAATATGCGCATATAGGATTTTCCTGCCCTTTGCAAGCATAACCATCTCCACAAGGGAATGCAGCCGTTTCCGTGACGGAATTATCGACATTGCCGCAACGAAAATCAGCGCAGGCGTAAATGTGGGAATAGGCGGTCACAGTGACTCCGCCGACAAGGGCGATGAGCAATTCGAGATTTTCGATCCCAGAAGTGTGGATCAGATTTTTTCCGCAATTACCGATATGGGACTTCAGCCTGTAATGCACGACTATATTTATCAGTGAGGGCTTAGCCGTGTGTAAAGTTATATGCGTGACACAGTCGTCACTTGCCGAAAATTTTCCCCGACAGCTTGAAAGAATATGCAAGGGCGGTATAAGCCGTGTAATTCTCCGTGAAAAGCAGCTGAACGAGGAGGAATATGAAAGCCTTGCAATAACAGCCTTAGAGTGCTGCAAAGGGCACAGTGTTCCCCTGTCACTGCACAGCTTTTACAGCACCGCAAAAAGGCTCGGCTGCAGCGATATTCACCTGACATTTAAGGATTTTTCGGAGGGGAAGGGTGATAGCTTTGAAACCGTGGGAGTTTCGGTTCACTCCGCCGAGGAGGCAAGAGCGGTAAGCGACCGTGCCAGATACATGGGCGGAAGGGTATATCTTATTGCAGGGCATATATTCCCCACAGACTGCAAAAAAGGCCTACCCCCGAGGGGAACAGACTTTCTTCACTCGGTTTGTGCGGCTGTGCCCCTTGATGTCTACGCCATAGGCGGTATCACTCCCCAAAATGCCGAGGAATGTATAAAGGCAGGTGCGGCGGGGGTATGCCTTATGTCCTCCCTTATGACCTCGCCGAACCCCGAAAGGATTATTTCACAGATACTTGAAGTGTAAAGGGTTATCAATATTCGGTTACAAATTAGTAAATATACTTGACAAAAAAAGGATTTTGTGTATAATTAAGATAAAGATTAAACCACAGAATACTGTACATAATAAAGGAGCGGAATTATTATGAGGCTTGTAAAGAATGCTTGTGCATTGGCAATGGAAATTTCACTGGTATGCTCGTCATTTGGGATAACAGCGTGTGCTGACGAATTCGATGAAGATTACTTAAATGCGGGATACGGTTTTGATATTACACCTGTTGCCGCCGAATACTGCAGCAATGTGGCGGAGATGGATATGGAGTTTTTGGAAAGCACCTATGATTCGGAGCTATGTATCAATTATAAGTATTCCATTGACTGGGAAGTCCCCTCTTTAAGCTCTGCGGTGGGAATGATAACCGGGCTTGATGATTACGGGAGTGTCAGCTGCGTCATGGGCAAGGCATACAATGGGGATCGTGTCATGCTGGAGCTGCAGCTTGAGGCAGATAATGCCTTTTCCTACGATGAGGATATTACAATAAGCCCTTACAACAGAACAAACGAATACCTATACTTCCTTGGATTCAACGCAAATTCGGTTAGCGAAAAGGAATACCTTGGCTATTCCTTAGGGTTCATTGCCGATCCGGGCGAATATGTTGTAAAAATAGATAATAACACATCTGAAACTATTTCGGTTACAGGTACATATACAATTGTGGCGGATACCGATGAATCCTATATATATTACGATACCTCCATCGGGGCATGGACAGTGGACGGCGAGGTGACAGTTTCAAAGACGGATATTAATAATGACGGTATTACCCTTGTCTGGGATTTCATAAAAAATGGCTGGTATGAGATAGACAACAGTTACATGACACGGCTGGGTACATATATATCCTATGACGGTGATGACGAGGAAATGATTGCCTTCTACGCTCCCCCGACAAACACCGAAGAAACGGTGCCCGATCCCAGCGGCAGCACTGAACCGACAGATGAAGCAGGCGAGGAAATTCCCCTTGAAACCAGCTCTCCAAAAACGGGAGGAAATTCGGTACTCTCCCTTATAACCGTATGCGGCGCGGCATTTACCGCATTGCTTATTACCAAAAAGCGTATATAAAGCCAATCCCTCGGTGCAGTCTTAGCACTGAGGGATTTTTTATTTTGCTATTGACATTATCGCCTATCACCAAAATATGCTTTTATTAACTTAGTATACAGCAGAAAATTTCAGGATTTACCATTCATATCTGTCGAACACATCATCATCAAGCAATTCCCTTATGAAAATTGTGATCGACATTACTGTATTTGAATCAATATCGTCCTCTAACCAATAGCCATTTTCAGATGACCAGTCTTCGTTCCAATCGTCATAAAGTAATGATGAATCAATGCATTGAGCCTCAGACATTGTCATTCCTATTTTAATACCATTGGGCAAGGTGCCGTTAAATGTACCATCAATGTAGATTTTGAATAGCTTGTCTTTAGCAAAAAATAAATTTAGAGAGTTCTCAATATGAACTATTTTCCACGCAACCTCCGGAGTGCATCCCTTGTTAGGCCAAACTTCAACGGTATAATTTATCTTTTCCGACTTCAATGCAGCCAGTGTGTTTTTATATGAGGATTTCAGCGTAAAATCGCCAACTCCTTCAAAGGGCTTTATTAAAATACTCTTATTCATTTTTTCCTCCTGAATAAAATAATTGATGTTTCTTTTCCATCAGTTTTATATTCTTTCTCAGAAGCACCGACTATTTTTATCTTTCCATAATCAGAAGTGCTTATTTTTACATATGGAACATTACCATGTCTTTTGCTTCCGGGTGAGACTTGAACCTGTTGAATGTTCTTCTCTTTAGATTGGTTTGTGGTTATAATAATTTTAGCTTTTGAACCTGAATGCTTAGATGGACGTCGCTTTGTTTCATATCCATAAGAGTGCAAAATACTTTCAAGCTTTGCAACCGACTTTCCAAGGAAAAATTCTCGTCTTGCAGATACGCTCTCTAAAGTAACATGACCTTCACTATTAAAAATGGGCTTTTTATTATTTCTGCATAAGGAGGGATATAGTCCACTTCTTCCGCTTCCCATCAGCAGTCACCTCCCGACCTCTTAAACGAAATCCAGTCAGGATAATTGACAAATTGCGTGCGGTTCTCAAGCCCTTCAAAAATTTGTTTAGGCATTGCGCCGTAGACAAGTACAACCTCCGGTTCAAGAGTTTCAAGCATTGCTATCAAGCCTTCACGGAAATAATACTTTGCCTCCTTGGATTTTACGCAGCCATATGTACCGACAGACACTATGCTGTGCTTAGGAACGCCCAAAAATGCTATCTTTTCGGGCAAAACCTCAGTTGTATATGTTCTCTCATCTCCCCAGCGGACATTAGGAATAACATACATACCCCTGAATGCACTGATTGGTTGCCGGTAACAACCTGTCGATGCATTTTTCTTTGTCATGAAAAATAGTGTAGGGGAGTTACCGCTTATTCAGACGGCAGTTTCTTTTTTATAGCTTTGAACAACATAGCTTAATTCTTTATCCTTGTAAATTGTAATACCCGTATCACCGATTATAGCGTAATGATGATTTTTAAAATCGCCTGAGTTTTCATACTCGTTCGGTGTAATATCATTTTCGGCAACGTTTTCAAAGGTAAAATCATCAAAAACACAGTATTTTTCTCCCGATAATTCAATATCATTATTCTGAGTGGGGACATATATACTTTTAAGCCGGATTGATGCACCGTCAAACAAGTGCAAGCACCCACATTCAGGACATTTCAGACTGTAAGATAACTGTTTGGTACATCCAATATGATTTTACATATTGTTTTATCTTTATTAAGGTGATTGTCCCATACTTCAATAGGAATAAACATATACTCAATTCCGCATGGTTCATCATGATAACGAATACCATATCCGCAATTGCTGCATTTCAGTAATGCCATAAAATTCACTGCCTTTCTTAATTCATTGCTCTAATTATTCTGCTAATTATTCGTCTACCCACTCTATTTCTTTTTCAACTCCCCAAAAAGATTTTCCATTGAAAACTTTGGCATCTAAGAAATTATCTCCACATTCAACTATATCATTTCCTGAATATGACCATAAGATTGCATCATCAATTTCAGGTTACCACTGCTGCAAATACAAATGAGCAAGATTATTTTCATGAAATCCTTGTACGCAGTATTTATTGCCATTAAGAACAAGTATTATCTCCTCTGCGCTACATAGCCTGTCAAAGGAATGGGTTTTTACTTCTTTACGACTATTATTATAGCACAATAAAAATCATTTGTCAGGTGATTTGAGCGTAAAAATATATTTTTTCAGAAATATAAATCAAAATCTAACAGTAGAAATAGATTCTACCCTCCCTCGAAAAGCAGACAAAAAAGTCCCCCGGTGCAGTCCTGACACCGAGGGATTCATCATTTATTCCTCAAAATAGTAAAGTGGGTTATTATATTTACCAGCAGGAAAAATGCACCGAATGTAAATACGGTAAGCCAGCCTATGGGGTCAATGGCAAGCTGCGGCACTAACATTCCCGTGATAATTGCCGCTGCCGAAACAGCTATTATTACGCCGCAGGCAGCTCCCAAGGTACTGTGCTTTGACGAGGTGTTCAGCAGAAAATCCGCTCCGTCTGCGTTCAATGCAAAAATCATGGAGCAAAGGCTGAGAACAGTCACCAGGGAAAAAGCGATAAAAAGCGGATAGCAGTCGCTGTCGGGAACGGAGAAAATGTGTATTTCACCGTCATAGCTATCACTGTAATAAAATTCCGTCTGTATTTCATATTCGGTGTAAACACTTCTGATAGGAAAGCTGTACAGAAAGAATATTCCCGCCAAAAGGTAAACTATCGTATTTACCGCCAGAATCCTTTTTGATTTTTCATTCCACAGGTGCTGCTTTTCCTCGGTAATAACCGTTTCAGCGCTTCTCCTTACACAGAACCTTGACAGCAGAGTAACAACAAGGCTGATAAGTGCGGGTATGCAGCCAACAAAGGGCGAATCGCTGCCCGAAAGGACACCTATTATCATTATGGCAGCCGTGGAGAGCATGGCGCAAAGTCTGACAACGCACATACCTCTTATCTCGTCCATTTCGCCGCTGTTGTGACACAGCTTTTCACAGTTATAAAACAGCTTTCGCTTGTATTCCGAGGGCGTAAGACTTCTGTCAATATCACGGGACACGGTAACAATCAGACGGTTGCGGATATTCCCTGCGGAGGTCATTGCTCCAAGTGCTGCTGCGGCGCAGACAGCCTCGGCTATTACGGCGGTAAATGTCCCCGCAAAGCTGTCGCTGCCCACTATGCCCCCGTCAACTATGTAGGTTTTTCCAAAGACCAGTGCGACAGCGGCTGCAATGGCTATCGTACTGCCTACGCCGTTTATATCCCCAATTGAACCGATTATACCGGGGCTTACCCTTTTTTCCGCTTCCTTGTAAAGAGAACCGACAATCCCCCACTTTACAAGGGGAACGTGAATGACCAAATTGGAAATTGCCAGTAACAAAGCGCTTATAATACTGAAATACAGGCTGTTCACGCTTCCGCCCAGGCAAAGTGAAACAGTGGATAACACCACTGCCGCAATTGCCGCAATAAAGCCCTTATCCGCAAGCAGAGCCTTTACAATGTCGATAAATCCTCCGCTTTTACGGCTTTCCTCTACCATATCATCACCTACCGGCTTTAATCATCAGAACATATTGTTTCTTATTTCCTTGCAGGCATATCTTCCCTCAAGCTCCTGTCCGGGCTTATCGGGGTGAAGTCCGTCACGCAGATATTTTCCTGCGCCGCCTAAAGCCTCGAACTTTTCACAAATACCGCAATTGTGGTAGCAATCCACAACCTGCGCGCCCATTGCTCCCGCAATCCTGCACATAATGGGTATCTGCTTTTCAAGCTTGGCGTTATGGTCGGGATTTGATGTCTGTATGGGGGTAAGCACAAAAACTCTGCAAAGAGGGTATGCCTCCATAACGGTTTGCAGACACCAACGCATTGCCCCTGCCTCCGTGAAAAGGTCTATATCCTCATTATCTTCAAGGGATTTGCCCTTTAATGCCTTTTCGGGATCGCCTAAGCTTTCCTCCCGGTCGTTTGTCCCCATTGCGTATGCGAAAATATCGGGGACGGGGTACATTCCGTCCTTTACCTCGGACAAAAACCGCTGTGTATGTACAACCGCACAGTTGTTCGCTCTCTTTTGCAGCTCGACAAGATCGTCCGTTTCCTCCCAGCCGTCGCTTATCCCAGCAAAATCCGCATCGTTATAATTCTGTGTGGAAACGCTCTCACCCTTGGAATTGGTAAGGATTCTCTTATGCCAAACGGCGCTTCCCACTGCCACATTATGGTGTGATTTCATTCCCAGTGTTTCATAAACATAGTACGACCACTGCTCGCCTGCGGTTATACTATCTCCGTCCACTCCGAAATGGAGCTTTGTGAAATCGATACTCATATATTAAACTTCCTTTCATTTATGATTGTCCGTAGTAAGCGTTCTTTCCGTGCTTACGCAGGTAGTGCTTGTCAAGCAGCTCCTGCTGAATTTGCGGTGCATTCGGGGCAAACATAAGGGTATGCCATGCCATCATTGCACATTCCTCCAGTATAACGGAATGTTCCACCGCATCGGCGGCATTCTTTCCCCAAGTAAAGGGTCCGTGGCTGTGTACCAGTACAGCTGGAATATCATCGGGATTTATCCCCCTTTGGGAAAAGCACTCGGTTATAACCTTTCCCGTTTCCAGCTCATATTCTCCCTTTATTTCCTCGGCGGTCATAAGCCTTGTGCAGGGCACTTCACCGTAAAAGGTATCAGCATGAGTTGTACCAAGGGGAGGTATTCCCCTGCCCGACTGTGCAAAGATTACCGCCCACCTTGAATGGGTATGCACCGCTCCCCCAATACTCGGAAAGCTTCTGTACAGCTCGCAGTGTGTAGGTGTGTCGGAGGATGGGCGAAGATTGCCCTCAACCACATTTCCCTCTAAATCCACCACAACCATATCATCGGCGGTAAGCTTATTGTAATCCACTCCGGAGGGCTTAATGACCACAAGCCCAGACCGTCTGTCTATACCGGAGGCATTACCCCATGTAAGGGTGACAAGCCCCCTTTGGGGCAGCTGCATATTAGCCTCGTATACCTCTTTTTTCAGCTGTTCAAGCATATATATCACTGTCCATTCAAAATATCACATATTTCTTTCAGAAAAGCCTTTGCATCGGCATCGGAAAATTCATCGGGATTGGTTTTTTTGAGCCTGTTCAGTACGGTTTCCTCTTTCATTGCTCCAAAGGAAATCTGACTGCTGTCGGACCTTTGGGCGGAAGCGTTCTGCTTTTCCAGCTCCATCTCCTCAAGCAGCTCTCTTGCTCGGGTTATAACTTTTTTGGGCAGTCCCGCCAGCTTTGCAACCTCAATTCCGTAGCTGTCGTCAACTCCGCCCTCGACTATCTTTCTCAGAAAATGTATGGAATCCCCATGCTTGCTTACGGCAACGGAGTAATTCTTTACTCCCTCTACCCTGCCCTCAAGGGCAATAAGCTCGTGATAATGGGTCGCAAACATGGTTTTACAGCCGATTTTCCTTGACGCTATATATTCGGCAACGGCGGTTGCAATGCTTATACCGTCAAAGGTTGATTTTCCTCTGCCCACCTCGTCCAATATTACAAGGCTCTGTGAAGTGGCTGACCTTAGTATATCCGCAACCTCGCTCATTTCCACCATAAAGGTTGACTGACCTGCGGCGAGATCGTCCAATGCGCCCACACGGGTGAAGATTTTATCGCAAATGGAAATATGCGCGCTGTCGGCGGGAACAAAGCAGCCAATTTGCGCCATAAGCACAATAAGCGCGGTCTGGCGCATATATGTGGATTTACCCGACATATTGGGACCCGTTATAACAGACATACGCCTGTTTCCAAGATCCAAATAGGCATCGTTGGGGACATACATGGAATCCTTTAAAACAAGCTCCACCACCGGGTGACGGCCGTTTCTTATATCAATAACTCCGTCTGCGGAAATATCAGGCTTAACATAGCGGTTCTTCATGGAAACATCCGCAAAGGAGCAGAGAACGTCCAGTGCAGCAATTGCGGAAGCAGTTTCCTGAACCTCCTCAAGCCTTGATGAAATATAATCCCGCACCTCGGCGAATATATCAGCCTCCATGGTGAGAACCTTTTCGTTCGCCCCCATTATTTCCTCCTCCGTCTTTTTAAGCTCATCGGTGATAAATCTTTCACAGTTTGCTAAGGTTTGCTTTCTTATGTATTCGGGGGGAACAAGGTCATAGTAGGATTTTGTAACCTCGATATAATATCCGAAAACACGGTTATATCCCACCTTAAGGTTTTTAATCCCTGTTCTCTCCCGCTCCCGTCTTTCAATCTCGGCAATAATTCCCTCGCCGTTTTCTATAATGCCGCGAAGCCTGTCAAGCTCGCTGTTAAAGCCGTCCTTGATTACCCCGCCGTCCTTAACGGCAACGGGAGGCTCGTCAACTATGGCATTTTCAACCAGATTAGATATATCGGAAAGCTCGTGTATATTCTTTTCAAGGGACTTCAAAAGCGGTGATGAGAATTTCCCTAAGCTTTCCTTTATCTGCGGCATTCGCAGCGCCGTCTGGGAAAGGGATTTCACATCACGGGGATTTGCTGTTTTGTACACGACCCTTGTCATAAGCCTTTCAAGGTCATATACTCCCCCAAGCTGCTCCGTTATTTCACTGAGGGCGATAACACTTTTACACAGCTCCTCCACTGCGTTAAGTCTGTCAATAATTTCGGCAGGCTTTACAAGGGGCTGCTCTATCCAGCCTTTCAGCAATCGTCTGCCCATAGAGGTTTCCGTGTGGTCAAGCACCCATATAAGACTGCCCCTGCGCTCCTTTCCCCTGATAGTTTCGCAAAGCTCCAGATTGCGCCTTGCGTTCATATCAAGCTCCATATAACGCTTATCGTCATAAACGTCCACCGCGGTGAAGCGTCCCGTGACAGCCTTTTGAGTTTCACTGATGTAAAAGAACATACCGCAGATACAGTCAAGGGCTAATTTATCCTCCCCCGACAAGCCGATTTCCGACACACTGTCCGCCGAAAACTGCTTCAGCAATATATCCATATTTTTCTCCGTGGAATATTCATCTGCGGTAAGCATAGTGCAGGATATATTCATCATATCCTTGATAAAGCTTTTTACCTCGGAAAAGTCAAGCATACCGTCGTTAAATAAAAGCTCCGCCGGCGAATACATAGAGAGATCGTTAATAAGCTCGCTCTCAAGCTCCTTTTTATTTTTACAGTCGTGAACGCAAAGCGACACCGACCCCGTAGAAATATCGGTAAAGCAAACAGCCGCACGGTTTTCTTCAATAAACACGCAGGCTATATAATTGTTCTTTGAATCATCAAGCAGACTGCTTTCCGTAAGGGTTCCGGGAGTAACCACACGGATAACCTCACGCTTCTCAAGACCCTTTGCAGGGCGGGGATCCTCCGTCTGTTCGCAGATTACCACCTTAAAGCCCCTGTCAATAAGCCGTTTGATATATGAATCCGCCGAATGGTAGGGAACGCCGCACATGGGCGCGCGCTCCTCCAGTCCGCAATCTCTGCCGGTAAGGGTAAGCTCCAGTACCTTTGAAACCGTTACCGCATCGTCAAAAAACATCTCGTAAAAATCGCCCAAACGATAAAATACAATATGATCCTTGTACTTATCCTTGACCTCAAAGTATTGCTGCATCATGGGCGACAGCGCTTTGCGATCTACCTCCATTATCAGTGACAGCCTCCGCAGGACGAACAGTCACAGCCGCAGGAATGAGGATCTCTTTCGGGACAGGTAAGGGGATCCATGCCGTTTGCAGCTGCTGTAATAATATAATTTATGCTTTCAAGGAGATCGTCCATATCCGCCTTGGCAGCCTCAAATGCCTCCATATGGGGGTTAGTCATAACGTCATTGTAAAGCTCTCTAAGCTTTGTATCAAGCTGTGAAACCTTTTCGCTGTCCTTATCGCTTTTGGACATCTCAACATTAAGCTGACCTCTTGTAACGTTAAATTCCTCTATCAGCTGCTGAAGCTCTCCGTCGGAGTCATTGGCTGCCTTTGCAACCACATACGCATTGTAACGGCTGTCCTGCTGAAGTACAGCTCCAAGCTCTCTTGCCTTATCGATAACACTCATGATTACTATTCTCCTTAAAATTACTTATTTATTCGGCATTGCCGCATGGTTATTATACCACATTTATATACACTTTGTCAATCAATTATTTCGCCCTCAACCGCCCAGCTCATAGTTTTTGTTACCCTCACCCTGTGCATTGTTCCTATAAGGGAGCTGCCGCCCTTTGCCTCGGTTATAATGAACTCGTCGCTCTTTCCGCTGATAAAGCCCTCCCTGCGGCTTGTACCGTCAAAAAGTACGGTAAATTCCCGCCCTA
>MSHL01000048.1:0-18709 GCA_001941135.1 Ruminococcus sp. Zagget11 | reverse complement strand
AACCGCTTGTAGCTTTCATCGGCTATGCTCCTTTGAAGCGCCAGCATTTCCCTAAACCATTCTCCCCTCTCCTCGGCAGTGGCTACGTCCTCCATCAAAGCCGCCTTTGTACCGCTGCGTCTGGAATAGATAAAGCTGTAAATGTTGTCGTATTTCACATACCTCATAATTTCGAGGGTTTTCAGGAAATCATCATAGGTTTCCGTGGGGAAGCCCACCATTATATCGGTTGTAAGGGAAAGTCCCGGCATTACGCTGCGGGCATAATCCACAATTTCAAGATACCTTTCGGCGGTATAGCTGCGGTTCATATCCTTTAGCACCCTGTCGCTGCCCGACTGCAGGGGAAGATGAACCGACTTGCAGAATTTATCACTTCCCCCTATTACGTCAAACAGCTCCCTGCCTGCATCCTTGGGATGAGGGGACATAAAGCGAACGCGAAAATCCCCCTCGATACGGTCTATCCTGCGCAAAAGCTCCGGAAAATCTATACTCTCATCAAGCCCTTTTCCGTATGAATTTACATTCTGTCCTAAAAGCATGATTTCACGGCAGCCCTCCTGCACAAGGCTCTTTATCTCATCGATTATCGCTTTCGGCGGTCTGCTCCTCTCCCGTCCCCGCACATAGGGAACTATGCAGTAGGTACAGAAGTTATTGCAGCCGTACATAACCGATACTCCCGCCTTGTAGGACACCTCTCTGACAGGCTTTATATCCTCGCCGCAATCGGATATTTCCTCGGAAATATCGCTGACAAATCCTCTGCCGTTAAGTGTTTCCCAAAGAAGCTGCGGCAGTCGGGAATGTGAAAATGTTCCCCAAGCCATGTCAACGTGCCTGTAGGATTCCTTTATTTTTTCCACAACCTGTTTCTGCTGCGCCATGCAGCCGCATATACCTATAATAAGGTTCGGATTTTTCTCCTTCAAATGAACAAGCTCGCCTATATTCCCGTAAACCTTAAGCTCCGCATTTTCCCTCACGGCGCAGGTGTTTAGTATTATTATATCCGCGGCGGTTATATCGCGGGTAACGCCGCACCCCATGTCGCATAACATTCCCAGCAGCTTTTCACCGTCATTCACATTCTGCTGACAGCCAAAGCTGTGAACATAAGCAAGGGGCGGAGCTTCCCTTTTGGAAAACTCCTCCCTGACAAGCTGCTTGAATACGGGGCTTGCCCCGCCGGTATAATCCTTTTCCTCCATGCTTATCTCCTCCGACATCAGTAAACATAGTATCTGTCATAGCCCAATGCGGTAAGTGCCCGCACAGCCTCTGTAAATTCATCTGCGGACATGGACGCGCCGTCAAGCATGGGAACTGTGTCCACATCACCCGCTTTATCGGAGATATACTCATATACCGCCGTAACCCTGTCATATGTACTCATTTCATCAAGGATAATTTCACTTGAGTCACTGACCATAGTTCTGCTCATATTATCCTCGGAGTAATCAACGAGAATGGTACAGCCTTGAAGCTCATCGGGAACAAACAGCTCGCTGTAGCTCTTTATCACACTGTTTGCGGTGATTTTCAACAGCACCTGCGCTCCCTCCTCTTTACCCGCCTCGGTCATAAGGCAGGCAAGCTGAGTCAGCGCTTGATAACGATCGCCGTACACACTGACCTCATCTCCCAGCTTTTCTATATCGCTGGTACGAAATTCGGGGAATATAAAATCATAGCATATTATCTCGGAAAATCCCGCCTGTGCAAGCTCTGTAACTATATCGCAGCAAAATTCCTTAGCCGTGTCGTCAAAGGGAGAAAGCCACGGCTTACCGCCCTTTTCGGGAGAGGTATCCAGCCATACCGTACCGTCTGTGGTTCGATATGCGCCCCATCTGAAATCGCCGTATCGGTTATTGTCGTAAAGCACGGAAACAGATGCCACGGGTCTGAGCCCCGCACTCCTTGCAAGCTCCGACAGCTGCTCCGCCGTAATATCCGAAACCACAGGGTCATCTCCCTCAACACATTCAGCGACAAGGGGAATTTGTGTATTATAATAGAATGTTCCGCCCTCGGTTTTCATGGGGAATATTACAGCCGAATAGCCTGCACTCCTTATGTTGGCAAGCTTTTCCTTGAGCGCAGCTTCGTCCAGCAAATCCTCCTCATTAAGGGAATAGGCGGCGCCGCCCTCATCAACATCATAATTCATAGCGCCAACGGAGGTTTCACTCTCGGCTGCCGATAGATCGGTTTCCGTTTCTGACACGGACACGGTTGTTTCGCTTGCCGCGGACTCCGCCGACTGTGCTTCGGTCTGTTCGCCCTCGCCTGCGCCCTCCGTATTCGTGTCGGCGTTATAGCTGTCTTCCTCCGAAGCGGCACCCTCGTCACTCTGATTTGCCCGCTCCTCAATAAAGCTACTTACAGGATCCGCAATGCTGTATCCCACAAGCACCAATATTCCGACGATAAACACGCCCACAACAATTTTTATAACGCTGTCGCTTTTTCTTTTGATTTTATAACGCCTTTTGGGGCGAAATATTTTTTTATTTCTTCTGCTGCTCTTGTAACGCACTTATATTACCCTTTCCGATAAAAATTACAAATATGAGGGAGAATAGCCTGCAATGCCGTAAAAAGCCATTGCAATTATGCCGAAATATATCAGCACCGCGGGAACACCTCTGAACGCCGCGGGAGTTTCCTTGGAAAACAGCCGCTCATATACCGCAAAGAGCATAAGAGCCGCCATACAAAAGCCCACGCCCGAGCCTATTCCGAAAAACAAAAAGTCGGATAACGTTGTACATTCCGATACGCTTAAATACATTGTACCCATAACCGCTGCATTAAATGCCGAAATGTGAATATATTTTTTCATAGTGGAAAATCTTTCACGCAAAATCACCATTGCCAAAACAAGTGTCAGCACATACACTATGCTTATGGTGAGTACATAGCAAAGAGGTACATATGCAGGGTAAATGTTACCGATATCCGTTACCCTCGCCATTGCCCATGCGGCGACAGAACCCACTGTTGACATATATAAAACGCCAAGGCATATCCCCCAAAAGTTTTTTTGGCTTTTGGCGGCGGCAAGTATGGTATTTGTACCTATTCCGTGGGAAAAAACCATATTTTCCGTGAAAGCCGCGGTAAATGCCGTAAGCATCAGCGATGCTATGTTGCCCAAAAGCATCTTCACCCTCCTGCATAAATCAATCCTTAGCCGTTGTTTTCCTTGTTATCACCCGCACAGCCGCCGCAAACAATCCTATAAGGATAAAGCCCGCAAAGGGGGACGAAAGCCGCGGAAGCGTAACCGATATTCCGTACAAATTGCCGAATAGTCCTCCTGTGGACAAAAGCTCGCGAAATCCTCCCAGTATTATCACGGCTATGTCAAAGCCAAGCACATGGGAAATTATATCCAAAAAGGCTTTCCCTGTGGATAGTCTGAAAAATCTCAGTTCAGATGCGGAAACTATAAAGCTGCCCGAAACTATCAGCAGCGAAAAAACGCCGAAAGAGGAAAGCTTTACGGGCAAAATACCGTCAAGCAGCATATATATGGGAATATACACAGCTGCCGCCAAAACCGTATATAATATTATGCGCAGGGCATAGGCAAGACGACGCGGGACAAATTTTGCCGCAAACAGCGTTATTATCGTCACCGCAGAAAACACAGCGGCATAGCTTAAAGCATGGTAAACGGTATTGCAGAACACTGCGGCGGGTGCTGCAAGCATTCCCGAAAACAGCAGCGGATTTTTCCGCAGAATACCGTCTGCAAATGACCACTCATTCTTTCCCGACAACACTATCACCCTTTTTCCTGAAAAGCCGCTTGGATATCCTGCTGCCCCAGTCATCGCAAAGAGGTACAAACGGCGCCGAAATGACTGCGGCATAAACTATCGGGTACTCCGCAGCCGACAGCGCGCTTGCCGCCACGGTGAACAATCCGCCGATAAATCCGTGAAGTATTCTGCCCGTATTTGTACCGATACGCACCGAATCGGTACAAATCAAAAATACCAGTCCGAACAGAAACATATCTCCGCATACGGCGTACTTTACTCCGTTAAATCCCCCTGCCACCATGCTGTAGACTATAACGGGCAGGCAGGCAAATGTGAAGGATAATTTTGATATTACCCCTGCAAAAGCCATTATCACGGCGGTTACCGCCAGCAAAACCACCGCTGTCGTCCCCATAGGTCCGGCAAAAGCCCCTACCATAAGCTCATAATCGGTAACGCCGCTTGACGGGGAAACGGGACTGTATAGCGTTTGCGTGACAATATTGGTTAAATCGAGATCTGTAAAGGTCCTGGGATATTTAAGAACATCCTCCGTAAAAAACAGCGAAACGAAAATCCATCCCACCGCCGCGGGATTGAAAATACTTCTTCCCGTGCCGGAAAGGGGATGCTTGGCAATGCAAATTGCAAAAATTCCCGCAGCCGCGGCAACGGTATAAGGAACGCTTGCAGGGAGCATCATAGAAAGCGTAAGTCCCGTAACGAACGGAGAAATATCATGTATATGCAGCTTCTTGCCTTGAAAAAGCACGCAAACCGCATCCGCACCGCAGCAGACCGCAGTTGTAAAGACAATTACTATCAGCGCCCTAAGTCCGTAATAATACACCGACATTGCGGCAATAACCAAAAGAATTGCGGCAGTCTTCACATACAAGGCGAAGTCGGAGTTTTTTTCCTCCGCGATATCACTCATAATTAACATAACCACCTTTGGCGGCAGCGAACGCCGCACTTTACCGAAAAGGAGAGAACATCTTGCAGGTGCTTAATATCGGAAAAACCACGATGAAAATTATACTAAGCGGAAAGGAGCTTGCCCGTGCGGGACTGACAGGCCGCGATATGACAGGCGACAGTCCTCAATCAGCAGCGCTTATCACAAAAATTGTGGAGGCTGTATACGCACAAAGGGGTCTGTCCGTGCCGCAGTGCCGACTGTTTGCGGAGGTATTCCCCACAGGCGGCAAGGGCTGCGTACTGTATATATCCTCCATAAACGGAAATCTCTTTCCCGAAACGGGAAATGCGGTTATCATCACCGACAGCATACCCGCGCTTATCAACGCCGCAAGGCTGATTAAGCCGCACCTTTCCGAAAAGGGGAAAAGCAGGCTGTATGCCGACAGCAGATCTTTCAAGCTGACTGCGGAAATAACGGAGAGCGAAGAGCCTGTCACCGCCGAATCGGAAAAATACGTCAATATAATCCCTGCCACGGAAAGCGTCCTCGCCCATATATCGGAGCATTGCAGGACGATTATCGGGGAAAATGCCGTTGAAACGCTGTCCTCTCTTGAGACTTAGCCCCTCATCGCAGATACTGCGGCAGACATATCCGCCGTCTTGAAAAGATACGATCCCGCAACTAAAATATCCGCACCCGCATTTCTCACAATGCCCGAGGTTTCGGCATTTATTCCGCCGTCCGCTTGAATATGAACATTTATCCCGTTTTCATCGATATAGCTTTTCAGAGCCTTGATTTTCTCAACGTTTTCGGGAATAAATCCCTGACCGCCGAAGCCGGGCTCAACGGTCATAACAAGTATATTATCCGCCTTGTGAAGATACGGATATATAGCATCAATGGGGGTTGCGGGCTTTACGGAAATTCCTGCCAGCTTTCCCTTTGCGTGTATAGCATCTAAGGCTTTATCGGGGTCGGACTTCGATTCCACATGAAAGGTAATCATATCCGCGCCGTTGTCGGCAAAGGCGTCGATATATTTCATCGGGTCGATAATCATAAGATGCGCGTCTATAAACATATCCGTATGCTTTCTCAAAGCGGAAAGCACGGGAATACCATAGCTTATATTATTGACGAACACACCGTCCATAACGTCAAAATGTATATGCTCGGCACCTGACAGCCTTATCCTGTCAAGCTCCTCGCCAAGCCTGCAAAAATCGGCGCTAAGCACCGAGGCGGAAACAATAACACTCACTTAAAACAATCCTTTCAATCGGATTTCACACATATTTAGTATAAACCACAACCGCATTTCAGTCAATACAAAAATCCTTTTAAATTTACTTTCGCCGATTTTAACTATTTTACTGCGGGAGTTTTCGCAAATTTTGTTTAATTCAACCGTTGTGTTCGGCAAGCCTCATAAGCTATTTGTCCATCCTCTTCATAAGATTATCCATAGTTTCCTCGGAGGACAGCACGGTCAGATGATCGTCCGCGCAAATCACCGTCTTAGGTCCCGGCATGGGGATATCTCCGTTCTGCGGGCCGTGTATGCTTATGATATATATATTATACTTTGCCCTGATGTTGGATTCAAGTATGCTCTTTCCGACCCATTCCCTCAGCGGGGTAATTTCATAGATTGAGTAGCCGCTTCTCAGCTCGATATAATCGAATATATGGTCGTTGGTATGCTTAACAGCCACGCGCAGGGAGGTGTCCTTATTGGGATGGATAATCTCGTCCGCACCGTTGTTCAGCAAAAATCCCGCCAGCAGCTCATCATTGGTCTGACTTATTACATAGCTTGCCCCAAGCTCCTTAAGACGATTGGTAATAATCAGACTGTCACGGAAATTATTGCCTATGCAGACATAGCACAGGTCAAAGTTCGTAACACCGATACGCTGAAGCACGCCGCTTTCTGTGCAGTCGGCTATAAGGCAGCTTGTGGTAATATCCATCAAATCCGCCACTGCCTCCTCCTTTTTGTCCACAATCATAATTTCATTTTTAAGGCTGGCAATATTCCGACAAAGGTGATGACCGAAATCGCCCAGTCCTATAATCAAAACCGATTTCATACACTAAAACCTCCCTGTTTTCTATCCAACTGTAATCTGTTCCTCAGGGTAACGCAGACTTCCTATCTGTCTGCGCCGCGTGAAGGACATGGCAAAGGTAAGGCTTCCCACTCTTCCGCAGAACATAAGCAGGATAATGACTATTCTTGACAGAATGTTCAGATCCCTTGTAACTCCCGTGGACATTCCCACCGTTCCGATAGCGGAAAACACCTCAAATATTATATCCCTGAACGGTAAATCCGACTGAACGGACATTATCACAGTGCCTCCCGCAAGGGCAAGGAGATAATTTACGAATACTACCACGCAGGCGCGTTTAATGGCATCCCCGTCAAGTCTGCGGCGAAATGCAGCCAAATCCTTTTCATTAAAGAGATAGGACTTTACGTAAAGGAGAATAACCACAAGCGTAGTGGTCTTTATACCTCCCGCGGTAGAACCGGGACTTCCTCCTATAAACATCAGAAAAATCGTAAGAATTGTGCTGCCGTTGGAAAGTGCGGCGGTATCAACCGTATTAAATCCCGCCGTTCTTGGGGTAACTGCGCAAAACAATGCCGCTAAAATACTGTCCTTTAGCTCCATTCCAGCAAACAATCCGTCATATTCCAAAGCAAAAAAGAGAATTGCACTGCCGAATATGAGCACTGCGGTTGATGTAAGGACAATTTTCGTCTGAAATCTATAGCGTTTGAAATGCCACTTATTGTCCAAAACGTCCTCCCAGACAATAAAGCCTATTCCGCCGATTATTATAAGAGCCATCAGCACAAAATTTACAAGAGGATCGAAAACGTAGCCGCAGAATGATGAATACTGCCCCTTATAGCCCATAAGGTCAAAGCCTGCGTTACAAAAAGCGGAAACGGAGTGGAACACGGCATAGTAAATTCCCTTACCCACACCCATTTGGGGGATAAACCGCACAGCCAGCAGCACAGCGCCCATTCCCTCGAAAATCGCCGTGCCGAAAGCTATCCTGCGAACCAGTCTAACGCTGCCACGCACCTGCAATGTACTAAGACTGTCGTGTATAAGCTCCCGTCCTCCCAGACCTATCTTTTTTCGGGACATGGTTAATACAAATACGCCGATTGTAACAAAGCCCAGACCGCCTATCTGTATCAGAGCAAGGATTACAAGCTGTCCGAACAGTGTCCAGTGGGTGCAGGTATCATAGACCACAAGACCTGTAACACATCCTGCCGAAACAGAGGTAAACAGCGCTCCGGAAAAGGTGGTTTGCTCACCCTCCCTTGTGGAAAAGGGCAGCATAAGCAAAAGCGTGCCGATAAGAATAATCGCCACAAATCCCGCGACTATTATTTTCGTTTGGGAAAGATACCAATTAAAGTTTTTACTTTTTCGGGGCATATGATACCTCCTGACGGGTTACCTGTCACTATATAACAACAGGGCGGCGAAAATTGAAATAATCGTACCGCCGCCCTCCGCTGCTGAATTATCACAGAAAATGAAGAACTGTATAAAATTACGCCGGCTGTTCCCCTGCGGGTTCAGCATTATTCTTATCGGAGCTGCCCTTATCCGCCCTGTTTTTAATTGTAATCCAAAGGGGCGCAGCAATGCACACGGAGGAATATGTTCCCGACAGAAGTCCGATAATCATGGGGAATGAGAAAGAAATAATCGAGGTTACTCCGTAAACCATAGCAACTATGCTGACAACAGCCATAGCGAAAATGGTAGTTACCAAGGTGTGAATTGAACGTGTAAGGGACTGATTTGTGGACATATTTACAAGCTCCGCAAAGGTCTTTTTGCCGTGATAGATACGCTCGTTTTCACGGATTCTGTCGTAAATGACAATGGTATCGTTTATGGAATAACCGAGAATGGTAAGAACCACCGCAACGAAGTTTGCGTCAATATCCATACGGAATACAACAAAGGTTGTGTATACAATGAACACATCGTGAAGAAGTGCAATAATTGCACAAAGTCCCGCAAGCCATCCGCCTATATTCTTAAAGCGCACGGCAATATAGATTATCAGCACAATAGCGGAGAAAATAACCGCCACGATACATTTGGCGAAGAATGTCTTACCTGCGGAGGGGGAAACATCGGTGGATTCGCCAAGCTCGATATTATTATCCGCATAAGCCTCCTCTATTGCATCGGAAAGAACTATCTGCTTGTCCGCAGTAAGTCCCGCATTGGAAAGAAGTGAAAGCTGGATATTATTCTTACCGGTGTTAAAGTCCGTACCGGTTGTAACGCTTACGCTTATTCCGTCAAGAGCAGCCTCCGCCGTTTCCTTAAACTTTGCGGCATCTATCTCGCCGTCATAAAGGTAGGTTATGATAGTACCGCCCTTGAACTGGATATCGAGGTTTACACCGAAAATAAGGGTGCATATTATGCCGATTGCAAAAATAACCAAGGAAATAGTAAAATATTTCTTGCTGTTTTTTACGAAATCAAAATTGAATTTACGGTTCACTTCTTTTCACCTCCGTAAAGCCATGCTTTTCTCAGTGCCTTAAAGTTTGAAAGTGAGTATATCATTATTCTTGAGCAGAACACTCCGAAGAACAGGTTAAGAACAACACCCACAAGCAGGGTATAACCGAATGAGTAAATAGTACCGTCCGTAGACTGACCGAACATAAAGAATACCCAATTAAGAGCCTTTGCGCATATGCTGTCGGGAGTACCGAACGCGCCCATAAGTATGATAGCAACAAGTATCATTGTTACATTTCCGTCAATAATAGCGGAATATGCCCTCTTGAATCCGCTTTTCAGCGAGCCGTCAAGGGTTTTGCCGTTAGCAAGCTCCTCCTTGATTCTCTCGGCGGTGATAACGTTTGCGTCAACGCCCATACCAACTGCAAGGATAATACCCGCAATACCGGGAATTGTAAGGATGCTGCTGTCCATAAATCCGAAATAGCCCGAAACAAAGGCAAGAGTTCCCGCAACCTGACCTATCAGAGATATTCCCGCCACAAAGCCGGGAAGTCTGTAAACGATTATCGTGTAGATGATAATTCCCACAAGAGCGATAATTCCCGCAACAACCATTGCCGTTAAAGCGCCTGTACCAAGGCTTGGGGAAATGGTTGAAAAGCTGGCTGTTATCAGCTTAAAGGGCAATGCGCCCGAATTTATCTGATTGGCGAGCTTTGTCGCGCTTTCGGAATCAAAGCTTCCGCTTATGGTTGCGTTACCGTCGGTAATAACGGCATTTACAGTAGGAGCGGAAATATATGTGTCGTCCATCCAAATGGAGATAACGCCGCCCTCCTCGTAAAGGCGTGCAGTAGCCTCCGCAAACTTTTCAGCACCCTCGGAGGTAAGCTCCAAAGCAACAGCCCACTCGCCCGTTGAGCCTGTACTGCTTGCGGACTGGTATGCGGCATATGCCTGCTGAACGTCGCTGCCCTCAAGGATAATATTCTCTGCGGTAACGCCTGTGGGCTGATTAAGCTCGTCCAGCTCCAGCCCCTCTCTAAAGGTAAGCTGTGCTGTTTCACCAAGCTCCTGAACCGCAGCCTCGGGGTTGAAATCCGCCTCGTCCTCTTTCCAAGGGAAACGGACGATGATACGGTCGCTGTTGTAATCGATATAAGCCTCATAATCGGTTATGCTTAAGTTCAGCATACGCTGTACTATAACCTCTTTTGCGGCATCGAGCTGTTCATCGGTAGCATCGTATCCCTCCGGCGGAGTGAACGTAACATTTACGCCTCCCTTTATGTCTATACCGAAGCGTATGTCGTTTACACCCTTGATATAAACCGTTTCCATATCACCGTAATAGCTTGTAACTCCCACAATAACCGAAACCGCAAAGGCTATTATAAGGGCAAGCACGATGAAAAACACAGGCTTTTTAACCTTACTCTTCACGTTTTAACCTCCTATTGGGTCACGACTGCTTTTTAAACGGCAAATATCCGAGCATCTGCCGACTGCATGACCGAATTACATTTTATTATATCATTTTAATCACAGTATGTCAATAGGTGGCACTTCTTTTTTACAAAAAATTTTGCAAAAGTAAATTCCCAAAGCAAGCTCCACAGTGGAAAAAGCGGACTTTAGCGAGAAAAACAGGTGCAGTTCATATTAGCATAATAATAAATCCTAACCGAGAAATTAACTCAATTAGGATTTTTTTCCTTATCCTTTCCATGCTGCAAATAGAACATGGTTTTCTGCGTTTCAATTTCCGCACGAAGCTCTTCCTCACTGGGCAAATACAGCTTGTACTTTGAGGCAAAAAACTGCTCATTGCCATGCATCACGGAATACCTTGCTATATCCTCGTCGGTATCCGAGCAAAGCACAATCCCGATTGTGGGGTTATCTCCGTCACTGCGTTTGAGTTCATCATACATTCGGATATACATATCCATTTGCCCTACGTCCTGATGACTGATTTTCTCCGTTTTCAGATCAATCAGTACAAAGCATTTGAGAATATAATTGTAAAACACAAGGTCAATGAAGTAATCCTGCTTTTCCGTATGAATGTGCTGCTGCCTTGCAACAAAGGCATATCCCTTTCCAAGCTCCATTAAAAATGTTTGCAGATTGGTAAGAATACTCGATTCCAGCTTGCTCTCCATAAAATCCGTATTTGATGATAAGCCTAAAAATTCGGCAATCACCGGATTTTTGATAAACTCCAGCTTATCCGTTTGATAATCGGACGTAAGCTGTTTCATCTCGTCCTCAACAAGCCCTTTGTTTTGCGTTTTGAGCATACGGTAATAGTATTGCGATGAAATATTCCTTTGCAGTGTACGCACACTCCATGTTTGCCTTGCCGCTTCCTTTTCATACCAATTATGGGCGGTTTTATCCTCAACCTGCAGCAATGTTCTGTAATGCGACCAAGTAAGCAGCGGAGCAGATTTTCCAGACACTGTGTGGAAAATTTCAGGATACATCTTGAAAAAAGAATAAAAGCTGTAAAGATTTGACTTCGTATATCCTTTTCCAAATTCTTTTGTCAATTCGGAGGATAATTTCTTGATTACCTCTGCACCATAATCAGCTCGATTTTCACCCTTTAACTCTTCGCTTGCAATTCTGCATCCAATCAGCCAACTGCGCTGAACAAGTATTGTGTTTACCGCACGGTATGCATTTTTTTGCGAGGATTCTATGATTTTTTTCATATCGCTTAAAATATCATCCGTTTTCGTAAAGCTGTTCATAACATTATTTTGCCCGATTCCGATAATATTATCCATTTCACGCACCTCTGCACTAAGTATACCACAAAAAGAGATTTAATTCAATAGCGTTGCTCCAAAAAATATACATTTCTCCACAAGCAAATCCCCAAAAAATTCTGTGGGACGTAAAAAAGCGACGAGGGAACCCCCCCGCCGCTTTCGCAACATTATCGGTTAAAAACGTATGTTATATAAAATGCTTTTGATGATTTCAATATCGGACAAATCCACATTACTTCCATACCGAGGTGATTTCAACATTGGACAAATCCACACTAACTCCTCTGCCTGCCATTTCAATAGCCTTTTCCAAAATAAGCGTGCTTATACGGGCATTGCTTAAATCAATACTGCCCATTTCAGCCATCGCATCACAGTTCACGTCCGAATTTGCATTTGCCGCAATATCGCTATACTTTTCAGGCTCGCAAGCCGGCATGATATTCATCACCGTCTGCTTAGCGATAAACATAAGTGTGAAAAGCTCACAGTCACCGCTGTTAAATGCAATTTCAAAAACGCTGAATAATCCGTTAGGCGTATTCACCTTTACCGCCGGCGCAATTTTGTCAAGAGAGTAGTTGTAACGCTCCTCCCAGTCAGACTCCGCAATTGCTTCATCGTCTAAACCTGAAGCCGATACACGGGGTACGAGTACAAATCTTGCGACCTTGCCGTATCCCTTACAAGCTCCTCCCATCACCGCAAAGCGGAAGATGTAGTCTGTGTTTTTTTTCAAGCTTCACATCACGCTTAATCTGCGTCCATGTCCATTCTTTGTCGCCGATTTCAAAGGATTCAACGTTTTCGCCGAACGGATCACGTACAATCACTCTCTGTCCCGCACGGGTTTCACACGTTTCATCAAACTTAAATTCTCTTGCATTGAAATTTATAACATTACTCATATCATTATCCTCCGTACATTCGGACGGAGCATGAGCAGCGGTCAGACGAATTTTGATTACATCCGAACCATCACAGCCGCCGACATACTCAGCCCGACCGTTCTTCACAAGTCCCTTAGCCCTTTTGGCGTAAGTGAACCCTACCTGTTCATCAAATTCGTCCAACACGATTACGTTTTTTTCCATGGGTATCTTCCCCTTTCGTGCTATAGATTTCGATATTAAATTGTCGCTGTTTTTTATTATGGGTGTCATCCCCTACGTCTGCATTATACCATATCCGACCCTATAAGTCAATTGACATTATTAACAATTTTTCGGAGAATAAATTTACTTTTTCGTCCTTTAGGTCTTTTTAAGGGTAAGGTGTATATTTTCCTCCTGTTTTGACAAATAATTATGCAATATTTGTGCAATAATAGGTATGAATCAAACATCACAAAAAAGGAGCTGTACCGTCATGTACAACACAGAGCTGTTTACCAAAAAAGCCAATGCGGTCATTAACCGCGCATATATCTGTGCCGGGAAGCTGGGACACACCTATATGGGAACGGAGCATTTGCTGCTTGCCCTGAGCGCCGAAACAGGCAGCACCTCCGCAAGCATACTGAAATCAGGCGGAATTACCGAGGAAAAGGTACAAAGCCGCATTATCAAGCTGATAGGGCGGGGCGAGCCGGGAGGAGTGGACAGGGAATCGGTTACTCCCGCCGTTTCAAGAATAATAGCCGCGGCGGCGAAAAATTCGGGCGCAACCCCCGAAAGTCCTGCGGGTACGGAGCATATTCTCGCCGCCATGCTTGCGGAGGACGGCTGCACTGCGGTCAATATACTGGGCGATTTGGGTGTCAGCACCGACGCCATTTCCGATGCCTGCACGGGACTGGGGGCCGTGGGCGGAAAAGCCTGCCCTCCCATAACAAAAGCCCCTAATCTGATGAAATACAGTCGGGATTTAACCATAGCCGCGGCTGAGGGGAAATGCGACCTCGTACTCTGCCGTGACAATGAAATTGCAAGGGTTATAAGGATTCTTTCGCGGAGGACAAAAAACAACCCCTGCCTTGTAGGCGAAGCGGGAGTGGGGAAAACCGCCATTGCGGAGGGAGTTGCCGCCGCCATTGCCGAGGGGAGAATTCCTCCGCAGCTGAAAAACAAGCATATTATTTCCCTAAGCCTTACCTCAATGCTTGCGGGGGCTAAGTACAGGGGCGATTTCGAAGAGAGAATAAAGCTTTGTCTTGACGAGGTGGCGGATAACGGAAATATTATCCTTTTCATAGATGAGCTGCACACCATAGTGGGCGCAGGTGCTGCGGAGGGCGCTATCGATGCGGCAAATATCCTGAAGCCACAGCTTGCCAGAGGAGAAATCAGGATAATCGGCGCGACAACCTACGACGAATATCGCCGCTTCATAGGCAAGGACGCGGCACTTGAAAGACGGTTTCAGCCCGTTTATGTGGAAGAACCGTCAAGGGAAAACGCAATTGCCATTCTCAGCGGTCTTGCGCCTAAATACGAAAGCTATCACAATGTGAAAATATCCGATGAAGCTATAAGGGCGGCGGTGGAGCTTTCGGAAAAGTATATCAACGACAGATTCCTACCCGATAAGGCGGTTGATCTTATGGACGAAGCCGCCTCCGCAGTTCGGATAAAGGACAGCGGGAGAACAAGAACTCTGAACGAGCTTGCGGATGAGCTTACGAGAATGATTGATATGCACAAAAGCGGCAAGCGCAGGCAGACAATACAGGCACCATCAGCCACCGCCCCCCACAGTCACCGCAGAGGATATAGCACGCGCGGTATCGGTGTGGGCGGGAATACCCCTTTCAAAGCTTAACAAAAGCGAAAGCGAACGGCTGTTGTCCTTGGATGAGGAGCTTCATAAGCGTGTTGTGGGACAGGATACCGCCGTTAAAGCCGTTTCCGATGCCATAAGACGGGGACGGTCGAGACTGCGCGACATTAAAAGACCCACGGGCTCATTCATATTCGCAGGGCCCTCCGGAGTGGGAAAAACCGAGCTTGCAAAGGCTCTTTCCGAAAGTCTTTTCGGAGATGAAAGGTCATTGATACGGCTTGATATGTCCGAATATATGGAAAAACACAGCGTTTCACGGCTTATAGGCTCGCCTCCCGGATATGTGGGCTTTGAGGAGGGCGGACAGCTTACGGAAAAAGTCCGCAGAAAGCCCTATTCCGTTATACTCTTTGACGAGATTGAAAAAGCGCACCCCGATGTGTCAAATATTCTCCTGCAAATACTTGAGGACGGTATTCTCACGGACAGCAAGGGCAGGCAGGTATCATTTTCCAACACGGTTATTATATTTACCTCAAACTTAGGCGCAAGGGAAATCACCGAGGAGAAACCCTTGGGCTTTTCCTCCGAGGACAGCGTTCGCAGTCCCGCCGCTCTCCGACACAGCGTCACGGCGGAAATAAAGAAATTCTTCCGCCCCGAGCTGCTTAACAGGATTGATGAAATTATAGTCTTTGACAAGCTGAACAGCACCGAAATGACCGTGCTGGCACGGAAAATGCTTTCCTCACTGGGACAGAGGGCAACAGATGCGGAAATTTCCCTGGAATTTACAGACGAGGCTGTCGCCGCCCTTGCGGAGGAGGCTTTATCGGATAAAGACGACAGCGGTGCGAGAGCCCTGCGCCGCATAATCACCGAAAGGGTGGAAAATCCCCTTTCACGCATGATAATCGGAAACGATATATCCGCGGGCGCAAATGTAAGGCTTATCAGTGATAATTCGGGCATAAGCCTTTCGGTAGAAAAAGCGCGGCTCACCGTGGGCGGATAAAGCAAAGCTGTCCCAAAGCTCAAAAGCCTTGGGACAGCGATTTATCATGATAATTAATTACTTTGCGGCGCAAAGAGATTCAACGACTGCAACGGTATCTCTTGCAATAAGCAGCTCCTCGTTGGTGGGGACTACCCATACCTCTACCTTTGAATCGGCGGCGGAAATACGTGTGAGAGTTCCTCTTGTCTTGCTGTTTACCTCGTCATCTATCTTGATACCGAGATACTCCATATCCTTGCAGACATCGCCTCTGATAGCGGCATCATTTTCACCTATTCCGCCGGTAAAAATTACCGCATCCACACCGTTCATTACAGCTGCAAAAGCGCCTATATCCTTTTTGGTATCATACTTGAGCATTTCGTTGGCAAGTATAGCCCTCTGATTACCCTCTGCACAAGCGGCGGTAACATCTCTGTTGTCGGAGGAAATACCCGAAATGCCGAGAAGTCCCGATTCTTTATTCATATAATCGCTCATTCTTGAGGGAGTAAAGCCGTGCTTGTCCATAAGATATGTAACCGCCGAGGGGTCAACCGAACCGCAGCGAGTACCCATTATTACACCGTCAAGGGGAGTAAATCCCATTGTGGTATCTACGGACTGTCCGCCCTTTACCGCGGTGATTGACGAACCGTTGCCCATATGACATGAAATAATCTTCAAATCCTTTATATCCTTACCGAGAGCCTTTGCAAGAGCGGCGGTAACAAATCTGTGTGATGTACCGTGGAATCCGTACTTTCTCACGCCGTAATTTTCATAATCGGCATAGGGAAATCCCATCATGTATGCCTTAGGCGGCATTGTCTGGTGAAATGCGGTGTCGAATACGCCAACCATAGGTGCATCGGGGAGAACCTTACGGCAAGCCTTCAAAGCAAGCACATGGGCGGGGTTATGTACCGGTGCAAGCTCGGAAAGGGAGCTGATTTTCTCTATAACATCATCGGTAATAACGGTTGCCTCCTTGAAAATCTCCGCACCGTGAACGACCCTGTGTCCTACAGCGTTGATCTGCGACATGGAATCTATTACCTTTGCATCGCCTGTCGCCAAAACGCTTACCAGCTTTTCAAAAGCCTCGGTATGAGTGGGAAAATCGCAATCCGCCTCGTATACTCTTCCGTCCGAGGTCTTGTGTGAAATATGACCGCCTATTCCTATTCTGTCACAGTTACCTTTTGCAATAACGCTTTCGCTCTCCATGTCGAGAAGCTGATACTTAAGTGAGGAGCTTCCTGCATTGACCACCAATACTACCATAATCCGAAAAACTTCCTTTCAATAAATGTCGCTGCCTTTCAGCGAATTTTGTGCCATGAAAAAAATACTGCATGAACACGCTTACATCTATATTATTACTTAATCCGCAAAAAATCAAGTGCTTTGAATTTATTTTTAGTATTTGTACATAAATTGTCAATATATGTTCGAATATATTGTGTTACCATTTATAATAAGTGTTTCTGTGCATTCTTGTAACGGAATCCCACTACTTTTATGGAGGACTAATTGCCAATGAAGACTTATGGTATTATTTGTGAATACAATCCCTTTCACAACGGTCATATTTATCAAATTGAAGAAACCCGTAAGGCGGGCGCGACCCACATTGTAGCCTTTATGAGCGGAAACTTCGTTCAGCGGGGCGATGTGGCTATTTTAGACAAATTCAAAAGAGCGGAAATTGCTGTTGCCAACGGTGTTGACCTGGTTGTAGAGCTTCCCGTGCAGTATTCCCTTGCAAATGCGGAATACTTTGCCCGCTGCGGTGTGCTTATGATGGCATCACTGCGCTGTGTTGACGGAATTTCTTTCGGCAGCGAATGCGGCAATATTGAGGAATTACAGAAGTGCGCCGATGCGGTAACCGCCGTATCTACGCCCGAAAATCTGAAGCCTATACTTGAACAGGGTATGTCATATCCCGATGCCGTTTCACAGCTTGTTTCATTTAAATACGGTCCCGAAATGGCGAAGCTGCTTTCAAGCCCCAACAACACTCTTGCTATTGAATATCTAAAGTCTATAAAGATTTTGGGACTTTCCGACAGACTGCAGCCTTTGACCATTAAGCGCAGCGGTGCGGAGCATGACGGCGATACACCCTCGGATAACATAGCAAGCGCGTCATATATAAGAACGCTTATTGACGATGAGGAGGATTTCTCTAAATATGTTCCGAAGGAAACCCTTGATGCGATAAATGTTTACGACCAAAATCATCTGCTTTGCTGGTTTGATAATCTGGAAAGGGTTATTCTCTACAGACTGAGAACCATGTCGCCAAAGGAGCTTGCCACCATTCCCGATGTGGGACAGGGGCTTGAAAACAGAATTTTTGAAGCGGCAAGGGTAAGCACCTCTCTTGAACAGCTTATAGCAAATATTGCCACAAAGAGATATCCCACATCACGTATAAGACGTATCATACTGAACGCCGTTTGCGGGATAAAGACCGACGACTTAAAGGTACCTCCCGTATACGGAAGAATACTTGCACTCAACGACAGGGGCGCGGAAATTCTGCGCAAGGCAGGCTCTCTCCCCGAGGACAAGTTCTCAATGCCTTTCTCCACCTCCGTAAAGGATTTTGCGGCATCTGAAAATCCCCACATTAACCGTAGTATAGGGATAACGACTATATCCAGCGATATTTACTCTCTTGCGTCCAGAACCATCCGTCCCAGCGGAATGGATTTCACGGCGAAGATACCCTTTGTGAAGATACCCGATTTTGTTTCCGAGCTTCCCGAGGATCTTGAAACAAAGGCGTTTATTAAGAAGAACGGGGAAAAGACCGCTACACCTGCGCCTGCGGATAAACCGGAGGACTAAGTCCGACAAGCACTGCATTTAGAGTTAGGTGTAGGGTTGAGGTCAGTTGATTTACTCTATTAGAGAATAGAAAATGGAGAATAGAAGATAGAAACTGAACCTGTTTG